>JAZRTE010000079.1:0-2453 GCA_045651785.1 Eubacteriales bacterium
TATTGCTTCATATCGGGGCAGAAGCCGTTCTTTTCGGCAATCGCCTTGATATTTGCGAACCAATCGTTTTGCTCGTCCGTTTCGTCATAGCTTGCGGCAAAATCGTTATATATCGCTTTTACGTCATCGGCATTGAAGCTTTCGGGAATAGCATCGACCGATTCGAAAAGCTCATCGTAGAAGAAGGACATATAGTTTTTAACCTCGCTCCAAAGAGCCAAGTCCTTACGCGGCTTTTTGCCGCCTCTGCCGATGGAAAGGATAGCGACGGCATATTCGCGGTCGGCTTCAAGGATTGCGGCAAATTCTTGGTCGTTTTCCTTTGCCCAAGTGAGGGTGTAATCGTAAACCTCATCGGCGGTCATACGGGAAATTACGTTTTTGGAGATATCATTGAGCTTGTCAAGGTCGAAAAGGAAGCCCGAAACGCTCATCTTCTTGGTGGTGAACTTGAATTCCTCAAGAGGAGTATCGGGATTTGCAAGACGCCATTCCTCGAAATTGGAGTTGAGCATCGTTAAAAGATATTCACGCACTGCGGAAACGGGATAACCCTGCGCGTGGTAGAAGGCAAGACCGAATTCGGGGTCCTTGCGCTTGGAGATTTTGCGCTTGTTGCCGTTATCAAGCTTTAATGCCTGAGCGGTGTGGCAGTATTTGGGCATTTTAAAGCCGAGCGCTTTGAAAAGCTGAATGTGGAAAGGAAGCGTGGAAAGCCAGCTTTCGTCACGAACGACGTGGGTGGTACCCATAAGGTGGTCATCGACTGCATGCGCGAAGTGATAGGTGGGGATTCCGTCACTTTTAAGGATTACGTGGTCGATATCGTTTTCGGTAACGTCGATCTCGCCCTTGATCTCGTCGCGGAATTTATGCTTGTTGTTAAGATTGCCTTCACTGCGGAAGCGAAGCACGAAGGGAATGCCTTCGTCAAGCTTTGCTTGTATCTTTTCCATCGGTGCATCGCGCCAGATGGCAAATTCACCGTAATAGCCGGGATTTAATTTTTCGGCTTCCTGCTTTTCGCGGATGGCGGAAAGCTCCTCCTCGGTACAGAAGCAGGGGTATGCCTTTCCCTCTCGGATGAGCTGCTTTGCAAAGGTTTGATAAATTTCGGCTCTGTCGCTTTGACGGTAAGGTCCGTAATCACCCTTGTCGCCGTCGATAACTGCGCCTTCATCGAAATTAACGCCGAGCTTTGCAAGTGTTTCGATAATTATTTGGATACCGTTGGGAACGGTACGCTTTGCATCGGTATCTTCGATTCTGAGATAGAAAACGCCGCCGGAGGTATGCGCAAGACGTTCATCGGTAAGCGCGCCGTAAAGGTTACCGATATGAAGAAAGCCGGTGGGGCTGGGCGCAAGACGGGTTACCTTTGCGCCTTCGGGAAGGTTACGCGCAGGGTAACGCGCTTCGATATCCTGCGGAAGAGTTTTTATGTTGGGATAGAGAAGTTCGGCAAGAAGGTTTGTGTCCATTTTTTAGACCTCCTGAATTTACATACATAATATCAAGATATTATATTACATTCAAAATATTTTGTCAATACGCTTTATCGCTATTGAAAAATGCTTTTTTATGATGTATAATATCGAACAATATGAAACATTGAAAGGTAAACCGTTATGTTGAAAAAAGTTTTGACAGCTCTCCTTGCTTTTTCGATGTGCTTTGCTTGTCTTGCATCCTGCTCGGATGAGGGCGCAGAAGAAAGCTCGAAGACAGAAGAAAGCTCGAAGACAGAAGAAGGCTCGACACCCGACGAAACCTCGAAGGATGACGAAACCTCGAAGGATGATGAAACCTCGAAAGGCGATGAAGAATTGAACAAGGGCGATTATTGGGGATTTGATGATTACAACACGGTTGATATTGTCGGCGCACCTGCCGAAATAACCTCCTGCCCCACTACCATCAAAAAGGTATCCAACAGCAGATACAGCATGACCTCCGAAACCGATATGGGCACCGTAACAATTACTCTTGAGGAACGTCCCTGGGGTTGCTTTAACCTTTGGAGCTGGGCACTTAAGGATAAGAGCGGTAAGACCCACACCTTCGCTCCCGGCAGTACCGATTTTGAATACGTTCACCGTCCCACCACCCCCAAGGGCACGGTTGTTTGGTCGGGCGGTAACCACGGCAACGAAGCGTTTGTTTCGCTTGACATTTACAACGGCGAGACAGGTGAAAAAATCGAGCTTGCGGTAGGTCAGTCCGCAACGGCAAATTCCGTTTGCGTTATCGAAAAGACAAAGCTTTTGTGGTTCCCCGACGATAACAACGACTCTATCGGCGATTACAACAACAAGAGCATGAGCTATACCGATGCAGACGTTTATGCCGAAATGGCGAGAAAATACACCTTTACCGGCCCTCAAATCAAGCTTAACGTCGACTATAAATACGTTAAGGACGTTAAGATGCACCGTTCCTACACCTGTATGATG
>JAZRTE010000080.1:0-16990 GCA_045651785.1 Eubacteriales bacterium
AAATCGGCAACCTTTTCCTGATATTCGTAAAATTCGGTAAAGCCGTTATAAAGCTTCATATCCCAAGGGTCGCTCGGGTCATCGTAGCACAAATAGTAGGTCTTGCCGTCGGAGAGATAGTAGACGTCGGACTTGCCGTAATGCGACGAAAGCAAACGTCCCGAGCTGTCGTAGGTGTGTCTTACCTCGGTGCCGAAAATATGACTGTCTTCGTACTCAAATACGTCCATTTTTAAGCTGTAAAGCAATGCACCGTCTTTAAAACAGCGCTTTTCGGTCGGTTCGCCGTCCTTGTAATCGACTTCCCTCAAAAGCTCGCTGCTTCTGGTTAGCGTTTCGGATTTTTTTATCTTCTTTTCGGAATCCTCAAAAAACACGGTGTTTTCGAGTATCACGCCGTTGCTGTATTCTTCAAAAAAGATAGTCTTTTTGTCCTCGCTCTCTTCCCATTGCTTCACGCAATAAATTTCGTCTACGGAATTGGATTCCTCGCCGCCTTGGCTGCTGTTTTCGTTTGTGATAGAGCTTTCTTGCGTGTCAGAGTTTTCTGCGTCTTCCGTACTGCCTTCGGAAGCGCTGTTTTCCAACGTTTCCTCTGATTCCCCTTCAAATAAGCTATCCTCATTAGTATCGGGCGCATTACCTTCACATCCGCAGAATAAAATAATCAATAAGATAGCGACGAGCAACACACAGATCTTTTTCATTCTATATACCTCCTCGATATGTTTGACCTTTGTATTATTCGTTCGTTTTTTCAATCATCTTGATGTGCTTCTTCAAAAGATGTTGTGCTTGCAGGGTTTGATGTTATGCTCTCATATATCTTTTAACATAATTCTTTTATATTGTAAAGTTGTTCTTTATTAATCATATTCATTTCTCCGATTTGCACAATTTAGCCTGATTGTATTTGCACAGTAAATATAATCAGGCTCCCAGAATGAAATTCGGAAGCATGTTGCTTTGTAAGGAGTATAATATTGTGTTTATTTTGCCGAAAAAAGCAAGGCAGACGGAATTAACCCGTCTGCTTTTACTTTAATAAGGAGCGATCACGAAACGTTGTTCGTTTATTATCTACGCACCCACGGTGCAAAATTGTAATCGTTTATCTTTGCTATCGTTTTATACGTGGTCGAAAGATCGCTTGCATAGACCTTATAGTCGTTAGCTGTTGCGGCACATACCCAACCGTCCTTGATCTCGAATTCAAATTCCTTCATGCTTCCGCAAGCGTTTAGGAATGCATCCTCTCCGATATAGGTAACGCTTGCAGGTATGAACATCGATTCAAGCGAGATACAACCCTCAAATGCCGCTTCACCGATGGTCTTTATCGTGCCCGGAATAGCGACGTTCTTCAACGAAGATGCACCGCAAAGCATATTCTTCGGAATTTCGGTAAGATTATTCGAAAGCTTTATGCTTTGTAGATTTGTGCAAGAGTGAAAAGCGCCCTCTCCTACGGTTTTCACGCTATCGGGCATAGTAACCGAGGTAAGCGACGAAAAGCCGAATGCATAGCTTCCCACCGAGGTGACGCCCGAGGGAATAACGACGTCCTTTATCTCATTACCGTTAAGAAACAGTCGCTTGCCGGGCAGAGAATCCGCACTCGCAACAGAAACCTGTGCCCATTTTGCAAGGTCGGTAATATAAACGTCAAGTGCCTTGCAATCCGCAAACGCATCGACTCCGATTCGCTTAACGGTCGAAGGAATGCTTATACTTTCGATAGTTTTCACTCCGTAAAAGGCATACGCCGATATATCGGACGTTCCGTTGGGAACGTTTACTCTTGTAACCAAAGAGCCATCGGAGGAATAAAGCTTTCCCGCAATATATGCAGGGTTAGCATATTCGTTGCCAAACGAAACCGTACACCATTTGCCTACGTCATTGACAGTCACCTTGCTAACGGTAGAGTATCTGAAGGCGTTTTTGCCGATCGATTTAAGCGTAGAGGGCAGCGTTATTTCCTTCATATCGTCGCAGGAATTGAACGCACCCTCGCCGATGGTTTTTAAGCCCTCGGGCAGTGTTATCGAAACGATCGCGGTGTTATTGAACGCGCTGTCGCCGATGCTTATAAGCTCGCTTCCCTCTTCAAAAATAACCGCTCTAAGGAAAAAGCAATGCAAAAATGCATGACTACCAATCGTTTTTACGGTTTTGGGAATCACGACTCTTTCGATATTGCGGTTTTGAGAAAAAGCGTCGTTATCTATTTCCACAACCGGCTTTCCCATAAAGGTGCTCGGAATAATGACCTCGCTTCCACTGAAGTTCCTTCCCGAAACCTTATATCCGCCGTTCACAAGGCTGAACGTCAGCGTTCCGTCCTCGATGTCGCTTGCGCTTTCGATCGCACCGCAAGAGCAAACGCCGTTGACGTATTTATGCTGAGTCATATTCACGCTTTGAAGTTGCTTGTCACCGCAAGAGCAAACACGTTCGACAACACCCGTGCTTTGACAGGTTGCCGCAGTAATTGTTTTCCATTCTCCGTAAACATGAACGTGGGGTTTGTTGTTGCTTGCTTCGTTTCCCGAAGATTTTGTGCTGATCGTAACAATTTTTTTGTTATAGTCATATAGCGCGTTAATTCCCACAGCATCAAAAAATTGTTTTAACGTAACATTATCGACTGTTAACGCTTTCTTGTCGGCAAAGCTTTTTCTTGTTCCGCCCGGTACCGGAATGATAAGATTAACGTTGTTTCCTTCGGCAATCAATTCACACTCTTCTATGTTTAGTGTAAAAATTTTTCCGCGAAATTCTATTTTTGCAACATAGTCGCTTTCCCATTCGAATTCGGCGCCAAGCTCTTCCATAATCGGAACAAACGACAGAAGTGTATAATTGCCATCATCGCTTTTCATAACTACATGAGTGCTGTCGGTAATATCATTTCCGTTTACAATGAGCGTGCATTTATAATCATTTGTATCTCTGCCGATACTGATAATCTTATCTTTGAAATTTATATCAAAGTAAGAAACTCTGAACACAAAACCCATTTCTGAGAAAAACGCAGAGGCATTGACATCGTCAATCAAAATTTCTTTTTCAAGAGAAAGAAAGCCGAGAGGTGAATCGCTGTATGCCGTAAAGTGATTTCTTCCGTCACCTCCGACGTAGTCGGTCAATTCGCCTTTATTTACGTCTAAAAGATACGGTTTAATCGAACCGTACGTCATTATGGCGGTGCTGTCTGTTTCCCAATCAAACGTTGCCCCTAACGCTTCCATTATAGCAACAAAAGGCAACTCGGCACGGTCGTCATAGATTCCCACACCGCTTCCTTTGGTAATGTCGATACCGTTTACTATAAGGGTGCCATCGCTCTCCTCGGACGCTTCCGTCGTCACGTCGGAAACTATCAATTTTCCGTCGTACGCACTATCGACAAGTTTATAAAGATACTCATTACCGTTTTCGTCGGTAAACGATATTCCGTTTTCGGCAAGTATATCGCCAAACTCAATATCCGCAAGAAGCGGCTTATCGGCGGAAATGCTTTTTGCTTCAAAAAGAATGTTTTCAAGTGTTACGGTATCGATATTGTCTTCCAACGAATATATTTTAAAATCGTATATCGTTGTCTTGGGTGTAATGAGCACGCTCATTACGTTGTATTCAACGCTCGATTCAAACCTTACGCAGTTTTGGTATTTGCCGAGATCCTCGTATTCGACAAATTCAGCCGCGAAAAGGTCATCGATATAAGTCTTCGGCTCGGATTGAACGTTATTCTGGTTTTGTTCTGCATTGCTTTCCGACTTTTTCTGCGGACGGTAAAAATATTTATATCCGCTGTAATGGAAGATATAGCCGTCATCTTTGCCCGAATCATAGGTCAATGCCATTTTTTCGGGGTTGCCGTATGCATCGTTGTAATACTGCCAGGTCGTAACACCGTATTCATCACTGCTTGCTGTCTTTTTAACAAGATAACCGTTTTCGTCATAGGTGTAATCGTAAACGGTTATTTCTCCGCCCTCGTTATGGTTGTGCTTTAAGAGCTTGCCGTCGGCATTATAAACGTAATCGTCTTTCTCGTCGCCCGTGTCCGATTTGATAATATTGCCGTTTTCGTCATATTCCTTTAACCAGCCATCTGACCACTCTTTTTTCAGAGTGCCGTCGTCGTAATAGGCGTAATAGGTAACGTATTCGGGTTCTTCCTCGACGTATTTTTCGATAAGCCTTCCGTTTTCATCATATTTGAGAACGTATTTTACAACTTCGACAGCCTCGAAGCCGAAATACTTTGTGGTGCGCTTTTCGACCACGTTTCCGTAGGAATCGTAAAAGTATTCGAATGTTTCCTCAAAGTTGAGTCCGTTTTCACTGCGGTCGGTGCGGAACTCCTTGATAAGCCATCCGTTTTCATCATAGGTATATTTGGTGCTGATTTTGGGATTTTCTGCCTCGCCGTAATAAATATCCTTGGTAAGCAAATTGTTATCTTTATCGTAAGACATTTGCGTGATCGTTTCGATAACGCGATTACTTCTCAATTTGGTGATCTTAACGGGATTGCCGTTTGCATCGTATTCGGTTTTGAGTTCATCTATCAATCCCGTGCCGTTGTTACCTCTGCCGTATTGACTTTCGGTTTCACGAACGACAAGAAAATCTTTAAGCATATCCTTTGCCTTTTGCTCGGACTTCACCGTCAAAAGCAATTTATACGCTTCCTCGAACTTACCCTCGTTTATAAACGAATCTACTTGGGTATAAACGCCGTTTTCGGCGTTATCGGAGGTCTCCGACGAATCTTCACCCGATGTATCGGACAAATCGTCGGTGCTCGAGCCTGTCGTCAAAAACAGCACGGCAACGGTAATGCAAACGATAACGCAAACAATAATTATCCAGAATGCGGGTTTTTTGTATTTCATTGTATTTTTCACTCTTTCTTTCACTCCGGTCTCGCCGAAAGCTACGGGACAAGCGGTAATACGTCGGTGCGCGACTGCACATTCGAGCAGCGCAAGGGCGTACGCTTTACGCGAATCGGCGTCAAGACCGTCAACGACCTTCTCGTCGCAGGCATATTCAATATCGCGGCAAATAAGGATGTAAGCCACCCATACGAAGGGATTGAACCAATGCACCGAAAGAATAAAGAAAGCGAACGGCTTTATAATGTAATCGCGGCGCGCAAGATGCGCTCTTTCGTGCGCGATAACACATTCCTCGGTTCTTTGGCTTAATCCGAACGGGATGTAGATACGGGGACGCAAAAATCCCAAAACAAAAGGAGAATCGATGCACTCGCCCTTGCGCACCTTGTCGCCGCAGGGGAACGACATACGCACGTGCCTTTTAAGGATGATATAGCTTAATACCGAATAAACCGTCATTATACAGAATCCGACCGCCCAAACGATAGCCGCGATTCCCGCAAAGGAAATCGATACTTGATTTTTGCGCACGGTTGATTGTGATTGAACGGTATTTTGAACATTTCCGTTTTCATTTATGCCGTTTTGAACGGTATTTTGATCGCCGATAACGGTATTTTGCTCGGGAACGGAAATATTTTCATCGGTTACGGGCGCAGAAACGGCTTCGTCAATAACCGGTGCCGAAACGGTTTCATCGGTAACAGGTGCCGAAACGGTTTCGTCGGTCACGGGTGCCGAAACGGCTTCATCGGTAACTGGTACCGATACGGTTTCATTGGTAATAGGTACCTTTACGGTCGAACCGATTCCGTTTTCTTCATAAGTCGGAACAGATTCCTCGACAAAGACCGAATTTTCACCAACGCCTTCGGACGGGATATAAAGCTCGAGCTGTTGATTGGGAACGAGCGATATATTGCTTTCGACCGTAACGGGAAGGAGCAATCTTATTGCAACCAAGCCCCAAAGACAGCAAACGAGCCACTTCGGCATACTTTTTACAAACAGTGTGCGAACTGCAAAAACAGCACCTATGATCCAGCATGCCGCCATGCTTAAATTAAATATTTCAAGAAAAAAGCTTGCCATGTTATTTATCTCCGTGTTGAATTATGCGCCTTATCTCGTTAAGCTCATCGTCGGTGAGGTTTTGATGTCTTGCAAACGCCGCAACGAATGCAGGCAGAGAGCCCTCGAAGCGTTTTTCAAAAAACTCGTCGAGATCGGCAAGCTGAACGTCATCCTTGGAAACGAGCGAGCGGATGGCGGTATGGTCCTGAACCAACACTCCCCTTTCGGCAAGACGCTTTATTACCGTATAGGTAGTGGTGCGCGACCAATCGAGCTTCTCCTTGCATATACGCACAAGCTCCTTCGATGCGATCGGCTCATTCTCCCAAAGGATAAGACAAAATCTGTATTCGCTTTCAAATATCTTCGGAACGTTTGACATAACAATTCTCCAATTTTAATAAGTCTAATGCATTTGACGAGCATAGTCTATCACATTAGATTCAATTTGTCAATAGGTTTTTGCAAAAATAGTCTAACGCGTTCGATTGTTTTTGTTTCCCATAGGTTAAGACGGATTTTTTGCCGTTTTGTCACATATTTTTTAAAAAAATCGGGACCCCTTAAAAGAGATCCCGACTTTTTAAATATGCATATCATTCTGCCGAAACGTGGTCACGGGCAAGAATCGGATGACCGAGCTCTTCGTCCATTTCCCAATTCATACCGTCCAAAAGACCGTCAAGCGTTTTTTCATCGGTCAGCTTGGATTTTCTGACGGCTTTGCCGATAACGCTTTTTTCGACCGTTGTATCGAGATAAAAGCAATTGTCACACAAATCGACGAGATAGTCATGAGTACCTTCGTTGCCGATTATCGCACCGTGATTGACCGAAGCGGTCACCTGCCCTAAATTGAGTGCGCCGTCAAGACGGAAATCGCCCAAGCCGTCGACCGAGCAAAGCACAACACGGCCCACAATGCCTCCTGCAGAACGGTCCTGCTCATCGGTCTGACCATGCTCATCGGTCTGACCGTATTCTTCATATACTACGTTTCCGACGTTAAGCACGTCCATCACCCACAGCGAGCTTTGCTCTTCCCAAACAGAACCGATTATACCGCCCGCTGTCTCTCCGCCTACGATTTCTCCGTAGTTAGCGCAGGAAGCCAATACCGAAGCTCCCGAATCGTACGAGCTGTATCCGAGTATACCGCCTCCGTAACATTTTGCCGTCACACTTCCTTTGTTTACGCAGCATCTTATAACGCTTCTGCCCTGATCGAGTGCAATACCTGCGGCATCGATTCCGTTGATCGTGCCATAGTTACTGCAACCGTAAATTTCTCCACCTTTTATTCGGTTTGCGATGCCTGCGGAGCTTCCGTTTTCCGAGGATATGCTGCCGTAATTATCGCTCCAAATAACTTCAGAGTTTTCCGCATCAAATACAATGCCCGCGGCAAATGCACTTGTAACGTCGGCATAATTAATACAACCGATGATTTCCGAGTCAACTGCGTTAACAACGATACCCGCCGCAGAAATGAAAGACTCTTCGTTTTCGCCGTCAAGCTTTCCCTTGCCCAGCTTAATATTTGATATTTGTGCGCCCTCGATATTTGCGAACAAGCCTATTGTTTTTTTGTCGCCGGAGCAATAAATACCGTTTATTTCCTTTATTTCGGTCTTGTAAGAGTAAATAGCTCCTCCGACCTTCTCCGCGCTACCGCCGATAAATTGTCCCTTGAACGGAATCGTCGTTCCGATCGGCTCCCATACGTTTTCGGGAGGGTTATTTTCCCAATCGCCGATATCGTCGGTGGGATTCAATTCGATATCGTTACGCAACAAAACTACGTCGCCCTCAAAATCAATTCCCTTTTCATTAACAAGGCTTGCAAAATTATAAAGCTGCTCTATATTGTCGATACAATATATTTTCGACTCGGCATTTCTTTTGAATACCTCGGCAAAATAATCGGATATTTTTAGCTCTTCGGGGTCTGATTCAACCGAAGCGTCATCGCTTTCGTCACCGCTGTCAGCTTGCAGATCCTTCGATTCGGCGCTCTGCTCCGCGACGCTTTCATCACCGCTTTCAACATCTACCGTCTCGTTACATCCTACGAGGAAAGTGAAAATAAATGCGAATACAACCAATAATGCCAATATTTTTTTCATTGGAACTGCCTCCTTTTTTGTTTTCATCTGTTAAGACGAAAAAATTATGCGTTTTGTCACATATTTTTTAAAAAATTTTTTAACATACCGAAAAATGCGGCAACAGGTCGTTTATCGGCGGTAAAAAATGTTTACAACACCGCTCGGCGGTGCTATAATATAAACAAAGAAATCAAGGAGGTATTTTATTTTGCTTAAGGATATATTAACTCCCCAAAAGGCGTTGTTTTTACCCAACGCTCACACCGAGCTTCGCGGTCAGCTTTCGCGCTCACGCGGAGCAACCATTGTTTCGGGCAACCTTACGGGTAACGCTCGCCAGGATATTTCGGGCATTTCGGCAAGGGTTTACAAAAACGGCACTTATGGCTTTGCCTCGATGGCAGAATATTCGACCGATGCGGTTAAAGAGGTGCTTCGCGCCGCGAACGAAAACGCCGAATTTATGGATAAAAACGTAAACAAGGGCAGACCGATGCTCCCTCAATTAAGCAACGGCAAACAGTTTTTGGTAAACGGCATCGCCGATGCAGAGCAAAGGGTATACGTTGACTTTGCAAGAAGCATCGATGCTTATATTTCCGAAAAATACAAGAATTTAACAAGCCGAACCGTAGCCGCGCGTGAGGATTCGTCGGAAAAGCTGCTTTGTGTTTCCAACGGCTTTGATGCACACACCTGCTTACAGCGCTCGTATATATACGTCTTTCTTAACGCGGAAACGTCAAACGGTGTTCCCGTTGAGCTTTTCAAGGCGCTTGGCGGTGAGGGCGGATTCGAAACGAATTTCAAAAATCCCGAATCGCTTTATGCCGAAATCGATGCACTTTACGAGCGTCTTATGCAAAAGCGCGAGGGTGTTTATGCCGATGCGGGCGAAAAGACGGTTGTTTTGGGCGGTATGATGACGGGTATGCTCGCGCACGAGGCGGTCGGACACACCGTTGAAGCCGACCTTGTGCTTGGCGGAAGCGTTGCAGGTCCCAATCTCCATAAGCAGGTTGCAAGTGAAATCGTTAATCTTACCGACTTCGCGCACACCGCGTTTGGTGAAAAAGCGCCGCTTCCCGTTTACGTTGATGACGAGGGCGTTGAGGCGAAGGATGCGAAGATAATCGAAAACGGAATACTTGTCGGATATATGAACAACCGCGAATCTGCACAGCGCTTCGGTATGGAGCCCTGCGGAAACGCAAGAGCGTGGGGCTTCTCGGACGAGCCGCTTATCCGTATGCGTAACACCGCAGTGCTTCCCGGCAAGGACAAGCTTGAGGATATTATAGCAAGCGTTGACGACGGTTATTATCTTATCGATTCGAGCAACGGTCAAGCGGACACAACGGGTGAATTTATGTTTGGCGTTTCGATGGGCTATGAAATAAAGAACGGCAAGCTCGGCCGCGCGCTTCTCGATACGACGATTTCGGGCGTTGCGTTTAATATGCTCAAGACCGTCGATATGGTATCCGACGAGGTTGTTTGGTCAAGCTCGGGCTTTTGCGGTAAAAAGCAACCTATGCCTGTTGGTATGGGCGGTCCCGCATTACGCTGTAAGGTTATGATCGGAGGTCGCTGATTATGGAAAAGTACAGAATTATTGCATCACGCATTATCGATAAGGTCAAGGAAAAGGGTGCCGATATGGCGCATTGCAGTATACGCGAAAGCGAAATGCGCGAATTTAACATCGACGGAAACGAATTTTCGCTTTTCCGCACTCTTTTCAACCGCTACGTCGGTATTACCGTTTTTATCGGCGGTAAAAAGGGCTCGGTTTCGATAAACCGATTTGACGACGAGGCTGTAGACGAAGCGATAGAAAACTGCATTGCCGCTGCAAACGTTGCGACACCCGACACGGCTTGGGAGCTTGCAAGCGGCAACGGTGAAAGACATTTCTCACGCGGGGCGCTGATACCCGACACCGAAAAGCTTTTCTTCCGCACGAAGGAGCTTGCCGAGGATATCAAAAACCGCCATCCCAAAATTATTCTTGAGCAAATGATAACCAAGCACGTTTGCTCGAAGGGTGTTTATATGAGCACAACGGGCAACTGTTATGAAAGCGAAAGCGGAAAATACGTTGCCGAGCTTATGTATTCGGCGCACGAGGGTGAAAAATCGACATCGTTCTTCGGAAGCGACGTTACGGTTACCGACCTCGACAAGCCTTTTATCGATTGCGCGTTTATCGAGCGCGAGCTTACCGACATTGAAAACCAAATAGAATCGGCGTCTACCGAGGGCAAATTCACCGGCACGGTAGTTTTCACCCCCGGTTGCTTGGTAGGCACCGTTTTCGGAAATATTTGCGGAGGCTTTGCTTCCGACGGCGTACTTTTGGACGGCACCTCGCTTTGGAAGGATAAGTTAGGACAAAAGGTCGCCGACGAAAGAATTACCGTTTCCTTCAATCCGAGCGACGAGCGAATCGTCAACGGCGAGCTGTTCACGGGCGAGGGTTATTTGTCCGAGGACTATGATTTTATCAAGGACGGAGTTCTGAACAGCTTTATGCTTTCGCAATACGTTGCAAACAAGACGGGAAACAAGCGCGCAAAGAACAGCTCGTTTGCAATGGTTATCAAAAACGGAGAAACACCGCTTGAAGACATTATAAAGAGCATTGACAAGGGCATTATCATCGGTCGCTTTTCGGGCGGTCAACCCGGCACGAACGGAGAATTTTCGGGCGTTGCGAAAAACGGCTTCTTTATTGAAAACGGCAAGCTCGGCCGTGCGATAAGCGAAACGATGATTAGCGGAAACCTTGCTTCTATGCTTAACAATCTCGTGGCGATAAGCAAGGAAACGCTTGTCGACGGCACAGTCGTCGCGCCCTATATGGCATTTGACGGCATCACCGTTTCGGGCAAATAAAGCAACAAAAAAGGACTCGTTTGAGTCCTTTTTTGTTGCTTTATTATTCTTCTATATCGTAATATGGATACCAAACCGCATCATCGGTATCGATATTGTATTTCAATATGCCCGACGATGCACCGATATAATAGCTGTTTTCAAGCTTTATGATAGAGTTGGGGCGTAGATATCCCCAATAATCGGCGGTATACAACTCGGTAACTTTACCACTTTGGTCTACGGAAAGCAATGCTTTTTCCGTTGCGACTATGATATTTTCTTCTTCGACGGTCGCATCGATCATCATCGCCATCGGTTCAGTGTCAAACTCTGCAAACAGCTCGCACTTATATCCGCAGTCTTCGGTAATCTCAAGCTTATAAATTTTTCCTTTGTATAATATCTCGCTATCTTCGGGGTTGACACAGTATGTAAATATATACGCTACATTGATGTTATCGAGCCAATAAATCCCCTCTTCGTCTTCTTCCTTTATCTTCGGGTTAAGAAATCCAACGCAATTTTCGTCAAATAGGCGTTCTGTTGTTGTAACGATACCTGTCTTATCTTCATTCAACGCATCAGTACACCACGATACCCAACTGCCGAATTCTCCCCTGTCGATGCCGACAAGATAACCGTAGTTCATATTGCAAACGTGCGAAAATTCTTCTTCCCACTCCTCAAGATATATAACACCGTCGCGTTCGTTAAGTGAAAAGGTCGGGCCGTTATAGGCATTTTCGACATCACCTGCAATAAAATGGTTTTTCAACCATTGTATATCAACTTCCTTGGCTTCAAGCTCTTCGAAAATCTTCGAATTTACCGTAATTGTATCGCTATTACAAGCCGAAAGGGTTAAAGCAAGCGAGCAAACCACCAAAATTAAAGAAATAATACGCATCTTTTTCATTGAACCTAACCGCGCTTTAGCTCTTGTCATATCCATTCTCCTTATACTTTTTTAAATAAATATTAAACACTCTTGCCGTGCCTAATTTTTTCTTGAGCATTTTTCGGCATCAATCGCCAGAACGAGCATCAGCGCATACAATGCATCACGCTGATCGCGCACGTCGATCACGTAAGTATCCGTCCAATTCCATACCGCCTTCGATACGTACGCAATGCCGTAGCCCTCAGAGTTGACAATCGAATAATCCCACTCCAGCCAATCGCCCTCAACGCGCCAGCCGTTATAGTCGATGTTAAACTTAGGCTTGAAGAAAGACAGCTCTTTGCTGATACAGCCTGCATAGCTGTTGCCGATATACATTTCGAATTTCGGAAGCCAAGTAAGTATCTTCTCCTTTACGCACCCTATCTCGTTTCCGACCGCATCGTAAATGCGAAGAAGATGTCCCCACGCAAGCTCGCCCTTTACAACGAACACCGTGTTACCAGCTTCGTCATAAATGTCATAACTGTCAAACCACGAGAAGAATCTTTGCTTAAATAACAGTTTCATTGCCTTATCTCCTTCGCGAGATTTTCTATTATTGTAATTATATTTTAACATACGTGCTTTAAATACACAATCGCATAACCTTACAAAAATAATCTACGCCTCTTGTTTAAAAAAACAAAAAAGGACTCGTTTGAGTCCTTTTTTCTTTATTTTTGTTCTCTGAATTCAACGGTACCCGTTGCGGCATCCATCGAATCGACTATTGCAAGCGATTCAAGATGATAACCGAGGTTACGGATAACGCGGCCGCCGATCTGGAAGCCCTTTTCGATTGCGATACCAAGTCCTGCAACCGTTGCGCCTGCGCTTTCGACTATCGAAATCAAGCCCTGCAAGGCACAGCCGTTTGCAAGGAAATCGTCAACGATAAGCACGCTGTCATCGGCATTAAGGAAGCGCTTGGAAACGATAACGTTGTTTTTGTTTTTATGGGTAAACGATTCTACCTCAGCAACAAAAACGTCGCCGTCGATATTGACGCTTTTCGATTTCTTCGCAAAGACCATCGGCACACCGAAGCATCTTGCAACCGAGCATGCGATTGCGATACCCGATGCCTCGATAGTTAGGACCTTAGTAACCTTTTTGTCCTTAAAGCGGTTATAAAACTCCTCACCGATTTGGTCCATAAGCGATATGTCCATTTGGTGATTCAAAAAGCTGTCGACCTTTAAAACGTTGCCCTCTTTAACTATGCCGTCTTTAACAATGCGTTCTTCCAAAAAATTCATAGCATTGCTCCTTTATTTCTTGGTTTCGTGATATTCCTTTTCGGTGTTGACGCTCCAAACGTTGGATTTGTCCTTTTCGCCCGAAAGGATATTTTTGACCGCTTCAAAGGACGTGCACATCGAGTGGTCGAGGTTGTTATATCTGTGCTGACCGTTTCTGCCGATACAGTAAAGGTTTTCGATACCGCTTAAATATTTAACAAGGGTATCCATTTCGGAATAGGTATCGAAATATGCGGGATATGCCTTTTTAACCTTTTCCTCGTGGAAATCGATAACGCAATCGGTCGATTCGATAAGTCCGACGGTTACCATTTCCTTGATAGCGATTTCGGCAAATTCCGCTTCGGTCATATTCCAATAATTATCGCCCTCGGTAACGAAATATTCAAGACCTATCCAAACGGTATTTTCAAGGTCCTTTACCATATAAGGCGACCAGTTGTTATAGATCTGGAAGCGTCCCATCGTTACGCTTCTGTCGTGAACGTAAACCCAGTTATCGGGGATGATGTTCGAAATAGTCTTGCGCTTGGTTTTGTTCTTAAGCGCAAGCTTGGGAACGAGCACGCCGAGAGTGATATAATCTCTGTAGGGCAAGCCCTTTGCGATTTCAAGCTCTTTTTCGGGCACGTCGTTCATACCCATAACGAGGTCCTTAACGGGCATCGAGGAAAGAACGATATCGGCTTCAAGCGTAATTTCCTGTCCGTTAGATTCATAGGTAACGCCGGTAAGCTTGTTATCGGCATTTTTATGTATCTTTACTACCTTGCAGTTCTTCAAGATTTTACCGCCGTGCTTGATAACCTCGTCTGCGGCGATTTCCCAAAGCTGACCGGGGCCGAGCTTGGGATATTTGAATTCCTCGATAAGCGAGGTTTCAACCTTGCGGTTCTTTTTGCCGGGGAGAAGCTTGCCGAACATATCCTTGATTATTGCAACGATAGAAAGGCCTTTAACACGCTGTGCGCCCCAAGAAGCATCGATCTCGCTCGGGTGTCTGCCCCAAAGGTTTGCGGTATAATGCTCGAAGAACATCGAATAAAGCTTTTTACCGAAGCGATTGATATAAAAGTCCTCAAGCGAATTTTCCTTGCGCTTGAAAATTGCCGATTTAAGATAGCTGAAAACAACGACAACGTCGTTCCAGAGTCCCATATTCATAAAGGTTTCCCATTTAAGCGATATGGGGTAATCGAAGAATTTTTGATTGAAGAATATACGCGAAACTCTGCCGCGGTAAAGCATTACGTGGTCTTCCTTTTCGGGGTCGGGACCGTTTTCGGCAAGAGTGGGCGTTCTTTCAAGCTTAAGGTCGTCATAAGAGGGCGAGCCCTGCATGGGAAGAAGGTTTTCCCACCATTCATTTACCTCGGGCATTTTGGAAAAGAAGCGGTGTCCGCCCATATCCATACGGTTGCCCTTGTAATTTACGGTTTTCGATATACCGCCGAGGTCGTTGCTTTCTTCAAGCACGGTCACCTCGTAATCGTTTGATTTTGTAACCAATTCATAAGCGGCGGTAAGTCCCGCGGGGCCTGCGCCGATAACAACCACTTTCTTCGCCATTTTTATTCTCCTTTATAGACGAAAATCTTACGTCCGATATAATTCCAAATAAGCGCTACGCCTGCGGCAACGCAGCTTACGAGCATAAACATAACCGTGTTTTCCTTGCCGACGGAAAGAAGCGTGCAGCCGAGCTGGGTAACGCCGATGTTGACCAGCAAGCCGACAAGCGAAACGGCAAGATAGATAAGGAAGGCCTTTACACCCTTGCCGCGTTCCTTTTGCTGTTCGGTAGTAAAAACAAAGAATATAGAAATAAGATAATTCACAATAAGACCGACGATAAAGCCCGCAACGGTCGCAAGGGTAACACGAACCTCGTTTTCAAAGCCGAGCACCGAAAAGGTGCCCATATCGGCAGGTAAGATAAACGAATGGAAAAGTGTTTTTGTAAGCAGGTCGAACACGAAAGCGCTTCCGCCCGCAACGAGATATCTAAGTATTTCTTTAATTAAATTTTTCTTTTTGTTTTCCATAACAGCATCCCGTTAAATATAGTTACATTTATAATACACCCAAAGACGTATTTTGTCAACAATTGATACGTTTTTATAAAATAAAAAAAGCCAAGGCAGATAGCCTTGGCTGATTTTAACGCGTTATTACTTGGATTCTTCAGCAGAAGCTTCAGCAGATGCTTCGGCAGAGGTTTCAGCAACAGAAGATTCTGCAGCAGAGGATTCTGCCTTGGAAGCTTCAGAAGTGCTCGAAACGGTAGAAGTGGTAGAAGTGGTAGAAGTGGTGCTGTCGGGAGTTTCTTCGATCGAACCGATGATGAAGAGGGTAAGAACGAGGACAACGAAGGCGATAGCGATCACCAAGGTAAGCTTTTGACGGGTCTTATCCTTGTTACCAATGTTATTCTTTGCGAGATAGGATTCGCTTGCGCCCTGACCTGCAATAGAATTGCCGAGGCCGCCGCGTTTGCCCTGCTGCATGCCGATAATAGCAACGAGAGCGATTGCGAGAACGAGAAGGATACCGCCGATAATGTATTCGATAACAGACATAATAGATTTAATTTCCTTTCAATATGTATATGCAGCGACCGATACCATCCAATCGCGGCTAAACTAAATATTACCACACACAAAGCATAAATGCAATACTCATACAAAAATTTAATAATTTGTTCACAATTAATGCATTTCCCTTGTGGCTGTTTTGTCGTCGAGATCGTTGTTCTTTGGTTTTTTGGGCTTCTTGACCGACTTTTTCCTTTGATTTTTCTGTTTCTTCGGTTGTTTTTCGGTTTCGGTATGGTCGGCACCCTTCAGCTTGCCCGACTCACGCGCGCGGAGCACACCGCGAACTACGGCGGTTATTACCGCAATTATCAGCCAGAGCGCTACCAGACCGACGATAACGTAGAGAATCGTTATCATAACGTCGCCGAAAAGAAAATCCTCAACGCTGTCCATCGCCGATTTCAAGCCGTCTCCGTCAACGTCATCCCTCGCGACTGCGTCGATCCTTGCCAATTCGGTTCCGTTGTGGCTGTACACGATTGTACCGACTCGCTGTCCGGCGGTCAAGGGGGCGTCGATGGTGTCGTATTCCTTGCCGTTGAACACCTTTTTATATACTATCGATTCATCGAGCAAAAGCTTGGTTTCTATTGCGACCGTATCACCGATGACGTTGACCAATCTCTCGACGTTTTCGGCAGGAACCACCATAACGTGATCGCTTTCACCCGAATTTACGCGAAGCTCGCCGACAATGTCATCGGTTTTCGCTATGGGAACAAGAATAAACGATTCTCGTGTCCAGCTTATAAGCTTGTTCATATCAACGTAGGCGTTGCCCGCACCGAAGGAATAGGAAACTCGGTTTTCCTCGTCACGCGTTACGACCATACCGCTTGCGCACATAACGACGTATATATAGGTTCTTCCCTCTTTTTGGCTTGCGGTGATAAGACAGTAATTGCCCGCCTTGTTAAGCTGTCCCGCGATAAGGCCTATTGCGTTTTTGTTAAGAAAGCCGTCGACGTAATAATTGCTTTTGAGATAGTTTTTGTTTCTCACCGTGCTTTTTCCGTTGAAATAGGATTCAACGTCGGAAAGCTTTACAAGCTCATCGTACTGATAAAAAGCCGCCGCTATCTTTACAACCTCGCGCACGGTCGTATACTGATTCGGAGAATCGAGTCCCGTAGGATTTTCAAATCTTGTATTCTGAAGTCCTATCTGCTCTGCCTTTTTGTTCATTCTGGCAACGAACTCCATAATCCCG
>JAZRTE010000081.1:0-9921 GCA_045651785.1 Eubacteriales bacterium
GCTATTTTACCGCACTGACAGCTTCCCCCCAAGGGGAAGCCTTATTTAGTCGCTCCGTTTTGTGTCCTAATCTTCCGTTTGCCGTATTTGTTTCGTGCGGGCGATTCGTGAATCGCCCCTACAAATTATATTTTTTACAAATACAAAAAACAAAAACGTAAACATAAACGAAACGCAACAAATTTCATAATTTATGTAATATCCAAAACTGTAGGGGCGATTCACTTTCTCGCCCGCTAACATAAAAACAAAATAAACGAAAAAACAAAAAAGACGGTACAATTACCGTCATTAAAAAAATTTTATTGAAAAATTTGGAAAAAAGAGCGCGAGAGAAAGACTTTTTTAAAAGTTTTTCTCTCGCACAAAAACCGTTTTCGATGTCGACTAATAATTAGTCGCCGATCTTAGCGGAGTTGATCTTAAGACCGGGGCCCATGGTAGAAGTAACTACGCAGGACTTGATATACTGACCCTTTGCAGCAGCGGGCTTAGCCTTGATGATAGCGCCGAGAAGAGTGTTGAAGTTTTCAGCGAGCTTTTCGGTGCCGAAGGAAACCTTGCCGATAGGGCAGTGGATGATGTTGGTCTTGTCAAGACGGTATTCAATCTTACCTGCCTTAGCTTCGGTAACTGCCTTAGCTACGTCGGGAGTAACGGTACCGGCCTTGGGGTTAGGCATCAAGCCCTTAGGACCAAGGATCTTACCGAGACGGCCAACGAGACCCATCATATCGGGGGAAGTAATAAGAACGTCGAAGTCGAACCAGTTTTCCTGTTGGATCTTCTGGATATATTCTTCAGCGCCAACGAAATCTGCGCCTGCAGCGGTAGCAGCATCAGCCTTGTCGCCCTTCGCGATTACGAGGGTACGAACGGTCTTACCGGTACCGTTGGGGAGAACGATAGCACCGCGAACCTGTTGGTCTGCGTGACGGGAGTCAACGCCCAAACGAACGTGAACTTCAACGGTTTCGTCAAATTTTGCTTTGGAAAGCTCGCAAACCAAGCCGAGAGCTTCGTTGGTATCATAGAGCTTTGCCTTGTCGATTGCAGCGGAAGCTGCCTTGTAATTTTTACCTCTAAACATCGTTAAAACCTCCCTTAGTCAACTACGGTAACGCCCATAGAGCGTGCAGTACCAGCGACCATGCTCATTGCAGCTTCAATGCTTGCTGCGTTGAGGTCGGGCATCTTGGTTTCAGCGATCTTGCGAACCTGTTCCTTGGTGATGGTAGCAACCTTGTTGGATTGAGGAACGCCGGAACCCTTTTCGATGCCGCAAGCCTTCTTGATAAGAACTGCTGCGGGGGGAGTTTTGGTGATAAAGGTGAAGGAACGGTCAGCGTAAACGGTGATAACAACGGGGATGATAAGGCCGATGTCATTCTTGGTACGCTCGTTGAATTCCTTGGTAAACATAGGGATAGCTACGCCGTATTGACCGAGAGCCGGACCGATAGGGGGCTGGGGAGTAGCTTTACCTGCGGGGATCTGAAGCTTGATATAGCCTACAACTTTCTTTGCCATGCTGATAATACCTCCATTGTGGTAATTTTGATTTTTCGGGATCAATGTCCCTCCCACTTTTTGCTATTACATGATAGCAGTGTGCGTTACGGCTTGGCAATTACCGTAAACCGCACCGGGTAGAATTATTCGTCTAATGCCGAAACCTGATTCGTGCTAAGCTCGACCTTCGTTTCTCTGCCGAACAGGGAAGCCGAGACCTTGACGTTTGTAAGGTCTTCCGAAATTTCTTCGACAATGCCGATAAATCCGGAAAGGGGACCGTCGATAATGCGAACGCTGTCGCCGACGGCGAACTTGATTTCGATAGTTCTGATTTCAACACCCATACGCTCGACCTCTTCATCGGTAAGAGGAACGGGGCGCGATCCGGGGCCGACAAAGCCGGTAACGCCGGTAGTGTTGCGGATGATGTGCCAGGTTTCGTCGTTCATCACCATCTTGACCAGAACGTAACTGGGGAACAGCTTTCTTTCGATTTCCTTTTCGCCCTTGTCGGTGGTTTCGATAACCTTTTCGACGGGCACGTTTACCGCGAGAATGAGGTCTTGAAGACCGCGGTTTTCCACGATTTTTTCGATGTTCGTGGCAACTTTGTTTTCATATCCCGAGTAGGTATGCACTACATACCAAAGCGGTGTGCTTTCCTGTGGTAAACCCATAAATTAACCGTTCCTTCTGTTAGTTAAACAAATATGTCAGACCTTCAATGCCCAAGGTGAAAAGAAGGTCAAGAATACCGATTGCAGCAGCTGCAGCAATAACGATCACCAAAACAACGCCTGTTGCCTTAGCGGTGTCCTTAGGAGAGGTCCAGGAAACCTTCTTGATTTCGCTGGTGTATTCCTTAACGAACTTCTTGATTCTTTGACCGAGCTTGGAATTGGTCTTCGTAAGTACCCATGCGACAACGATGAGAACTACGATTACGATAAGAGCAATTACTCTTGCCCAAGGGAAAGTGCTTTCTTCTTCTACAGTGTCGGTCGATCCGTTGGTAGAGGTTTCTGCTTTCGATTCTTCCTTGGAAGTTTCTGCTTTCGATTCTTCCTTGGAAGTATCTGCTTTGGATTCTTCAGCAGAGGTATCTGCCTTGGATTCTTCAGCAGAGGTATCTGCGGAAGCTTCGGTAGAAACCGATTCGGAAACGACTTCACTTGCTGCGTCGCTTTCTTCTGCAAGAACAGAGAACGAAAGCGTCATTGCGAGAAGCACTGCGAGAAGGATAGAAACGGATTTCATCATTTTAATCATGTTAATCTTCCTACCTTCCTTATTTGCTTTCCTTGTGAAGAGTGTGCTTGCGGCAGAAACGGCAATACTTGTTCATCTCAAGACGATCGGGGGTATTGCTCTTGTTCTTTGCCGTGTCATAGTTTCTTTGTTTGCATTCGGTGCAAACGAGAGTTACTTTGACTCTTTTTTCTTTACCCGCCATATTTTTCGGCACCTCCATATTAATGTTACCTCCCTCTGTTTTTGTCCGTGCCGAATCGTTAACGCGATAAAAGGCGGAAATCGAAAAAACCTTTTATGCATAACAAAAAGACCTCGAACAACAGAGGTGCTCCCATTCTAACAGAAAACACGAGTGATGTCAAGACCTTTTTTGTATTTTTGAGGAATATATTGTGCGATAGGTTTATTAATGAATATATTGTGCGAGAAAAACTTTTTGAAAAAAGTCTTTCTTGCGCCCTTTTCAAAAACTTTTCAATATTAATTATTATTTGTGCATTGATGGTGCGTTTTTAGTATTTGTTACCTACGGGCGATTCGTGAATCGCCCCTACAGTTTTATGTGTTATATCGATTTTAAAACCGAAACGTAACGAATATATTAACGTCATTGTTTTGAAACAAACATTTAAATTTACACCCGTAGGGGCGATTCACTTTCTCGCCAGTTTGTGACATATAAAACAAACAAAAAATAAAAAAGACCGCAACGGATTACGGTCATAATGATTATTATATTGAAAGCTTTTGAAAAAAGAGCGCGAGAGAAAGACTTTTTTAAAAGTTTTTCTCTCGCAAAGCACTATAAACTAATCTTCAAGCATGCTTACACGCTTGTCGTGTCTGCCGCCCTCGTATTCGGTGTTAAGGAAAATGTCGGCAAGAAGAACAGCCTTTTCGCAGTCAATAACCCTGCCGCCAAGACAAAGTACGTTGGTGTTGTTGTGTCTTCTCGTCATTTCAGCCGAAAATTCGTCGGAAAGCACAGCCGCGCGAATACCGCGTACCTTGTTTGCGGCGATCGACATACCGATACCGGTACCGCAGCAAAGGATACCCTTTTCGCATCTGCCCTCGGTTATTTCCTTGCAAAGCGCCTTTGCGTAGATGGGATAATCAACCGAATCGGTCGTGTTTGTTCCGAGGTCGATATATTCAACCCCCTTGCTCTTAAGCGATTCGATAATAGCGTTCTTTATTTCAAGTCCGCCGTGGTCACATGCCAATGCAATCATTTTTTTGTACCTCTTTATGTTTTGTTTTTTTTGTTTTATGAGTGTTTATGTTATTCGAGCTTTTGAAAAAGCTCGCCAAAACTTTTTATTCCCCCCAAGCTTTTTATCAAAAGCTCGGAAATCATTTTTTAAGTCAGTCGAAGCAAAAGCCTTCCTACTTGGAGTAAAGCGTGACAGTCATAATAGCCTTCACCCTTGGGGGAAAGCGTTACGTTTCTAATAGCCTTCCCCCTCGGGGGAAGGTGGCAAAATCTTTGATTTTGACGGATGAGGGGTAGATGCGAAGCATCGTTATATTTATCTTTAAATAAGTTAACAAACCCCTCATCAGTCAGCTCCGCTGACAGCTTCCCCCCAAGGGGAAGCCTATTCTCATCCGTTTCGTTTATGTCCTATGGTTGCGTTTTCGGGGGAGCCCATATCAAGCGGAAGCCTTACACGTTTATTTTTTACCTTTCAAAGCCGAGCGCTCGTTAATAATAGCCTCAACACCCTCGCAAACGCCGTTAAAATTGGTGTTTACCTCATAATTGCCTATTCTTAAAACATACAGTCCCAAGCTGTTAAGGTAAGCATCTCTTTCCGAATCGCGCGCCAGACCTTCATCGGTTGCGTGCTGATTGCCGTCAAGCTCGATAACAAGATCTGCGCTCGCGCAATAAAAATCGACAATGTATTTACCGATTACCTTTTGCCGATTGACCGTTTGAGGCAGATTTTTAAGACAATCATACCAAAGCCGTTTTTCCTCCTCGGTCATATTTCGCCGAAGTACCTTTGATAGACCCGTCAGTGAAGGATTTTTCCGTTCGTTCATTTATTCGCGGATTGCTCCCGTTCAAGCTTTTCTCTTTCTGCTTGGGGCATACGGAGATAAACGGGCTGAAGCTCCTTGGCGGTAACCGCTTCGCCGCGAACAAATTTATCGTAACCGCAAAGCGCGACTGATAACGCGTTTTGGTCGGCACAAGCATAGGAAGCAGGGAAAAGGTTGCTCGCATCACCGCAAAGGCTTAAGAATTTTTCCATACCGTCACCGCAGACGGTAACAAAATCGTATTTCGCAAGACGCTCGCGTATCTCCTCAAAGGAAAGCGCGCTATCCTCGGTCAAACGGTTCTTGCCGTCGAAGATCGCGGTGTAAAATTGGTCGCGGCGAGCGTCCATAACGGGACAGATAATGCCTCTGCCGACGTTGCGTGCAATCGCCTCAAGCGACGAAACCCCAACACAGGGCACGTCTTTTGCAAAAGCCAAGCCCTTGACGGTGCTTGCGCCGATGCGAACACCCGTAAACGAGCCGGGGCCTGCGCTAACCGCGAAAAGGTCGATATCTTTGACCTTCGCGCCGTATTGCTCAAGCGCGTTTTCAAGCAGCGGAAGAAGAATTTCGCTGTGTGTAAGCTTGTTTTTAACGGTAAAAAGCGAATATGTACCAAGCTTTCCCTCGTTAATTTCGGCAACGCAAGCCGAAGCGGTAACAGCGGTGCTGTCGAGCGCAGCAATCAGCATAACGTAAACCTCCTAACTGTTTCGTCAATTGTTTCGATTTTCAATTTCAAAGCATCCTTCGGAATCGCTTCCTCAAAAAGCTCCGTCCATTCGGTAATCGTCAAACCGCCCTGCTCGATATAATCGTAAAATCCCGTCGAGTAAAGGTCATCCTCATCGGTAAGACGGTAAAGGTCGAAATGGAAAATATCGATATTATTACCGCGGTATTCGTTGACGATAGCAAAGGTAGGGGAGTGAACAAGCTCAAGACATTCGGGACAAAGCGACTTAACAAGTCCCCTCACAAAAGCCGTCTTGCCTGCGCCCATACCGCCGTAAAGCGCCAAAAAGCCGCCGTGTTTAACTTTTTCTGCAATTACCTGCGCGATCCTTTCGGTATCCGCAAGCGATTTTGATTCAAAAACTTCCATAATGATTTCTCTTTGAGTGTTTTTTGTTTTTATTTTATGAGAATTTTATGAGAAAAACTTTTTGTAAAAAGTTTTTCTCAAACTCTTTTCAAAAACTTTTAATATCAAAATAAATAATCTAAAATTTTTTAGGAGAGCGCGAGAGGGGCTTTTTTTAAAAAGGCTCTCTCGCACTATATTCAAAAATCAAAAAAACTATATGCTCTTGATAACGATTTTTCTTTCTTCGGGAGGGTAGTCCGAAATGGTGACTGCTTTGAACAGATATTCCATACCGCTTTGGGCGCGCTCGAGCGTTTGCGCCTGAAGTGTCGCTAATGCTTCGCCCTCTTCAATGCGGTCGCCTACTTGCTTGTTAAGTATAATGCCCGCCGTGTGGTCGATCGCCTGACCCATAACCTCACGGCCCGCACCTAAAACGCTCGCCGCAAGACCGACCTCGTAAGCATCGATCCTCGAAACGTAACCGCTCTTTTCGGCAACGAGAATCGCCGTGACGTTGCTTTCCTCGAAACGGCTTACGTCATAAACGTAATTTCTGTCACCGCCCAAGCGCTCGACAAGGTCTGCGAGCTTGCTTAAAGCGCTTCCGTCGTAAAGCGTTTCCTCGGCGATAGCCTTGCAGTTTTCAAGGGTATCGACGTTTGCCGCATAAAGCATATATGCCGCAAGCGTAATGCAAAGCTCGGTCAACTTTTCATCGCCCTTGCCCTCAAGCACGCGTATCGCTTCAATCATTTCGACGCTGTTACCGACAGCACAGCCAAGCGGCGCAGACATATCGGTGATAATAGCAACGGTCTTGCGCTTCGCCTTTGCGCCGATGCGAACCATCAGCCTCGCCAATTCCTCGGCATCGCGAAGCGTTTTGCAAAACGAGCCGCTTCCGCATTTAACGTCAAGCACGATACATTCACTGCCCGAAGCAATCTTTTTACTCATAACGCTTGCCGCAATAAGCGGAATGCAATCGCTCGTCGCGGTAACGTCACGCAAGGCGGAAAGCTTGCCGTCGGCAGGGGCAAGGCGTTTGCTTTGTCCTGCAATACAGAAGCCAAGCTCTTTAACAATATTTTCGAATTCCTCAGCCGAAATTTCGGTGTTGACACCCTTGCAGGCTTCAAGCTTGTCAAGCGTACCGCCCGTAAAGCCAAGCCCGCGGCCTGCCATCTTCGGAACGAAAATGCCTTTATTCGCGGCGGCTACCATAGGACCGACGATAAGCGACACCTTGTCGCCGACACCGCCCGTTGAGTGCTTGTCGACCTTCTTTCCGATGATCGAATCGAGCTTATCTATCTCGCCCGAATCAACCAAGCATTCGGTAAGGATACCGGTTTCGTCCTCGGTCATACCGCGAAACCAAACAGCCATCAAAAACGCGCTTATCTGGTAATCGGGAATGCTTCCGTCTGCAACGCCCTTTACGAAAAAATCGATCTCATCCTCGGTCAACTCTCTGCCCGATTGCTTTTTCGTAATAATGTCGTACATCTTCATCCTATGGAACACCTCCTGTATAAACTTCTTACTGTATTTATATCTTAAAATTCTTTAATATCGCATCCGCAATACAGTCAAAGCCATAGCTTTCTCCTGCATCGAAGCTGTCACAGCCCTTGTAATATGCAAGTAAGGGCACGTTTTCGCGCGTGTGGTCGGTGCCTTTGAATCCGGGGTCGCAGCCGTGGTCGGCAGTGATGATAATAAGGTCGTCATCACGCATTTTGTCAATAAATTCGCCTAACGTCTTATCGAACTGCGCCAACGCGTTAGCGTAACCCTTAATATCGTTTCTGTGTCCGTAAACCATATCGAAATCAACAAGATTCACAAAGCAAAGTCCGCAAAAATCCTTTTCCTGCAGCTCAAGCAACCGTCCTTCGCCGTCCGCGTTGCCCTTTGTCGGGTAGCTTTCGGTCACCCCGCGCGATGCGAAAATATCGTTTATCTTGCCGACCGAAATAACGTCAAAGCCGTTGTCCTTCAATCGGTCGAGCATCGTAACGCCCGTCGGCTCAAGCGAATAATCGTGCCGATTTCCCGTGCGGTAAAAATTACCTGCCTCACCGAGAAAAGGCCTTGCGATAACTCTGCCGACAGCGTGCTTGCCCTTAAGAATCTCACGCGCGCTCTTGCACATCTCGTAAAGACGGTCAAGCGGAATAACCTCCTCGTGCGCCGCAATCTGAAAAACGCTGTCCGCCGAGGTGTAAATGATCGGGTTGCCCGTCTTTAAATGCAATTCGCCGTAATCCTTAATAACCTCCGTGCCCGAATAGGGAAGATTGCAAAGGGCTTTAACTCCGTTTGCCTCCTCAAATGCGCTGATAACCTCATCGGGGAATCCGTTCGGGTAGGTGGGCAGGGGCGAATCCGAAACAACACCTGCAATCTCCCAATGTCCGACAGTCGTGTCCTTGCCGCGGCTCTTTTCAACGGCATAGCCGTAAATGCCAATCGGTGAGGGAATGGCAAATTCATCCAATTCCGCACGCTTGATGTTAAATAACCCAAGCCTTGTAAGGTTTGGAAGAATAGGTCTTTCGGTCATAACGCTCTTTAAGGTGTGCGCGCCCTCGTCACCGAAATCACTCGCATCGGTCGCGTGACCAATACCAACGCTGTCCAAAACGACCAAAAATACACGTCTAAACATATAAAAGCCTCCTCCCAAACAGTATACCTATATTTATACAGAATTATTATAACAAAACGATTTACGATAGTCAAGTGAATAATGAAGTAATAGGTAATATCGCTTCGCTCTCGATACGAAATGCGAGCATTTTCGGGGTGGGTGTGGGAAGGTGGCATTTTCTTCAGGAAATGACGGATGAGGGGTAGACGCGAGGCATCGTTATATTTACTTTAAATAAGTTAACGAACCCCTCATCAGTCAGTGCTATTTTACCGCACTGACAGCTTCCCTTTTGCCCCAAAAACGGCAAGCGTTTTCGGGGACCCCATATCAAGGGGAAGCCTGTTCGTAACGATTGCGTTTTGTGCATTGATGTTGTGTTTTCCTTATATGTTACCTGCGGGCGATTCGTGAATCGCCCCTACAATCATATTTTTTTACAAAATACAAAACAAAAACGCAAATATAAATGAAACGCAAAAATATTAATAATTCAAACAACAACCAAAACCGTAGGGGCGATTCACGAATCGCCCGCTTTTGTTGCGGTTTGATTTTACGTTTGTTTTATTTCATTGCGTTGCGGTCATAATAGCCTTCCCCCTCGGGGGAAGGTGGCGCGGTTTACCGCGACGGATGAGGGGTCAAATAAAACGTTTTCCTTATACGTTACCGGCGAGCGATTCAAGAATCGCCCGCATACGCGGCAAATAAAAATGACCGCAACGAATTACGGTCATTAAAATAATTATATTGAGAGTTTTTGGGGAGAGAGCTCGAGAGAGGGGCTTTTTGCAAAAAGCTCCTCTCTCGTAAATCAACAAATATTAACTTAGATATCCTCTACAACGTCAAGAGCGTCTTTTCTGGAAAGGTTCAAACGACCCTTTTCGTCGATTTCGGAAACGATGACCTTGATGGTGTCGCCGATCGAAACAACGTCCTCAACCTTTGCAACGCGCTTCTTATCGAGCTGGGAAATGTGAACCAAGCCTTCCTTGCCGGGAGCGATTTCAACAAACGCGCCGAAGTTCATAATACGGGTAACGGTACCGAAGAAGATTTCGCCCGGTTCGGGATCCTTTGCGATAGCTTCAATAATCTTCAATGCCTTGTAAGCGTTGTCCTTATTGATAGCCGCAATGAATACGCTGCCGTCGTCCTCAATATCGATCTTACATTCGGTATCAGCACAGATCTTCTGAATTACCTTACCGCCCGAGCCGATAACCTCGCGGATCTTTTCGGGATCGATCTTGGTGGAGATCATCTTGGGAGCGTACTTCGAAACGTCGCTTCTCGGTTCTGCGATGCAGGGAGTGATGATCTCGTCAAGGATATAATTTCTGCC
>JAZRTE010000082.1:0-47360 GCA_045651785.1 Eubacteriales bacterium
CTTGCACAGCAAGAAAATGAGTATGTGATAAACGGAGTCAAGTATATCGTCGGTTCGTCATTTATGACCTCTAAAGTTGAAAACCACCCGACAATTACCGACCGTTTCAAAAGAATTGTAACAAGTGATTTCGTACCTTTGACGGACGAATCACCACCGAGTAAAATGGCAGTAGAATATGTGTGTTCGGCTGCCGGAAAGGAGGACTAAATGCAGTCGAAGAAAAAAGATAATGTCGGCATAACTGCTTTATACTGCCGACTATCCCGTGATGACGGAACGGATAACGATAGCAATTCTATCGTGAATCAAAAGAAGTTGTTGCAGAAATACGCAAAGGAACACGGCTTTTCCAACACACGCAGTTATGTGGATGACGGTTATACGGGAACGAATTTTAACCGCCCCGGATTTCAAAAACTGCTTGAGGATATCGAAATGGGCTATGTAAGTGTAATCATCGTTAAGGATATGTCCCGACTCGGCAGAGATTATCTGCAAGTTGGATATTACACCGACACCTACTTTCCCGACAGAAATATCCGCTTCATAGCAGTAAATGACTGTGTGGATAGTGCAGACGGTGAAAATGAACTTGCACCTTTTCGTAACGTTATGAACGAGATGTATGCAAGAGATATTAGCAGAAAGGTCAGAAGCTCTCACAGGCTTCGTGGTAATGCAGGAGAGCCGTTATCTCAGCCGCCATACGGATACCTGAAATCACCCGAAAACAAAAAGAAGTGGGTTGTTGATCCTGAAGCAGCACAAGTGGTGCAAGATATATTCCGTATGTGCTTGGAGGGTAAAGGCAATGAAACCATTGCCCGAATCCTGCAAGAGCGAAAGGTGTTAATCCCGATGGCGTATTGGAGAGAAAAAGGTCTCGGCAGAGGTGGAAAAAAGGCGCAACCCGATCCGTACAAGTGGTGCAAAAGCACCATAGCCAAGATGCTTTCCCAACAGGAATACTGTGGTGATGTAATCAACTTCAAGACCTATTCAAAGTCGTTCAAGAACAAAGCCCGTATTCCTAACCCCGAAGAAAATTGGGCGGTGTTCAAAGATGTTCACGAGCCTATAATTGACCGTGAAACCTTTGAAGCGGTACAGAAGCTCACCAAGAAAACTAAACGCCGAGCACCGAAAGTAGATAATGCCGAAAAGAATATGTTCTGCGATTTGCTCTACTGTGCCGATTGTGGTAGCAAGTTGTGGTCGCACGTGAACACCATAAACAAGAATATTCAGTATTTCAGTTGCTCCAATTACAAGGTGGATACGAGAGGAACTTGCGAAACAAGGCACTATATCCGAGCCGATGCCATAGAGCAAGTAGTAATGCTTGAACTAAAGCGAATGGCTATGTTCTTACAAAGCGACGAGGAAACCTTTGCAGATCTGCTTGCTCAAAAGACACAAAAGGATATTTTCAACGAGCAAAAAGCCTTACAAGGCGAACTGCAACGCTGTACGGCACGAAACCAAAAGGTTGCCGAACTTTACGAAAAACTCTATGAGGACAATGTTTCGGGCAAAGTGACGGATGAATGGTTTATGCAGTTATCCCACAAATACGAAGTGGAGCGTATGGAACTGAAAAGCAAGATTGCAACCTTAAACGAGAGGATAAACAATCTCGGCACAATGCAACAGAACAAAGACCGCTTTATTAACGCTATCCGAAGATTTATGGAAATGCAAAAATTGACTGCACCACTCCTTCGGGAACTCATAGACGAGATAACGGTTTATGAAACAGAAGGTGTTGGTAAAAACCGCAGTCAGAGGATTATGATCCATTACAAATTCATTGGGTATATTGAGATACCCGAATGCGGAAGTAATTACAAGGCAGATACACGAAAAGGAGTAGCCGTCGAGTATATTACCAAATCCGCATAAAACAAAAGAGCAGGCTTAAAACCTGCTCCATACATAACGAAGCAACTCGAAATTACAAAAAATCGAGTGCCCATAACTCAAATCCGTTATGAACACTCGATATGGTTGCGGAGACAGGACTTGAACCTGCGACCTCCGGGTTATGAGCCCGACGAGCTACCAACTGCTCTACTCCGCGATATTGAATTTATTAAAATTGATTGATTACATAAATGGTGCCGGAAACCGGGCTCGAACCGGTACGAGGGGTAAACCTCACTGGATTTTAAGTCCAGGGCGTCTGCCAATTCCGCCACTCCGGCATAACCGATGCGTAACCCGCTTGAATATATTATCACAAACCAAGTTTGATGTCAATACTATTTTTAAAATTCCGATTATTTTTTTCTTTTGGTTGACAGAAAATGTATATCAATGTATAATATTATCGAAAATGTTTATAAGGATGGATTTTTTATGAAACCCAAGGTGTTTTTCACGCGAAGTCTTGACCCTAACAAGGTTATCGAGCTTTACGACCTCGTCGGAAAAGAGCTTAAAGGCAAGGTTGCGATAAAGCTGCATTCGGGCGAACCGGGCAACCAAAACTTTTTAGGCCCCGATTTTTGGGCGCCGATTATTAAAAAGGTGGGCGGCACTGCGGTAGAATGCAACACTGCATACGAAGGAACACGAAACACCACCGAAAAGCATATTAAAACACTTGCCGACCACGGTTGGAGCAAATATTTTGATTTTGATTTGCTTGATGCCGAAGGTCCCGACCTTGTGCTTGACATCCCCGAGGGCAAGCGCATTAACAAAAACTACGTTGGTAAAAATATTGTAAACTACGATTCGATGCTTGTGCTTTCGCACTTCAAGGGACACCCGATGGGCGGCTACGGCGGAGCGTTGAAGCAGCTTTCGATCGGCGTTGCATCGTCGTTCGGCAAGGCATATATCCACGGCGCGGGCGAGCCCGAAAAGATTTGGACAGCCGACCACGATTCCTTCCTTGAATCGATGGCAGACGCGGCGAAATCGATTGTTGATTACTTTGAAAACGAAATCGTTTATATCAACGTTATGAAAAATATGTCGGTCGATTGCGACTGCTGTGCGGTTGCCGAGGACCCCTGCATTGCCGACATCGGTATGCTCGCCTCAACCGACCCCGTTGCTATCGATATGGCTTGTCTTGACCTTGTTTATGCAAGTGATGATGCGGGAAAAGCGCATCTTATTGAAAGAATCGAATCGCGCAACGGTGTTCTTACCGTCGATGCCGCCGCAAAGCTCGGCATAGGCAGTAAGGAATACGAGCTTATTGAGATTTAAACGACGATATAAAACAAAAATCAGGTTCAAAATGCGCGTGCATTAAAGAACAGTTTTTTGTAGCACAATTACCTACCGATAGGAAAAGAAAATGGATTCTCTTTTCAGCGTAGCGTACCATCGCCCGAGAGGGCGAGCGAGAACCTTGTAAGGTTCGAATATTGTAAGGTTTCTTAACGGATAAGGCGGTTCGAGTGAAAATTCAAGCCGTCTTATCCGTTTTTTAAAACGATTTCCTTTACAAATCGACAAAAATGTGCTATAATATATATGATAAATTGCGGTTTCCGTGCGTGGTTTATATGTATTATCTTGTTTAAGGAGACAATGTTATGCGTAAATTCATATCTCTCTTACTTGTACTCCTCACGCTTGCATTGTTATGCTCGTGTAATGGATCAGGCATAGCTGTTAAAGATAAAAGCAAAAATTGCAACCATAATTATGGAGAATGGTACAAAGAAAAACCTTGTGATACTCTTGAATGGAAAAAGTGTAAATATTGCGACAATAAGAACTTTAGAACAGTAGATGCCAATCACCAAACCAACAATAGCGGTGTTTGCGTTAACTGTGGCACAAAAATAATATATTCACCAGAGGAAGTTAAAAACATAATTCAAATACAATTCTTCAATTTAGGGGAATATGATGGTGGTGCATTAAAAGAAATTAAAATTGTTTTTAAAAACACATCACAAAAAGAAATTGATGAAATCTTTTTTGGCGTAACAGGATATTATAATGGGGAAAGAGATGTGCATCGTTGCACATATCCTGGAAATATTTTGCCTGGAGCGGTTGCAGGCAACGGTCATTACTATGAGCCTCTTTGGCCATCTGAAGGAATGTATGGTGTAAAAATCACAAGCATCAATATTACATATACAGACGGTACAAAAGAACGCATTTTTGATGACAATGTTCAACTTGCGTTTTGGGAATACACCGAAGAAGAAAAATTTGATGATTTTCTGACTAACGGTTTGTCAAATGTAAAGATTGGTGATGTTGTGAAATTCGGCTCATATGAGCAAGATAACAATCTGTCTAATGAAAAAGAACGGATTGAATGGATTGTTTTGGCTAAGGAAAATGGGAAGGCTTTATTGATTAGCAAGTATTGCCTTGACTACCAGTTATATCATAAAGTAGATACAAACATTACTTGGGAGAATTGTTCATCGAGAAATTGGCTCAACTCGACTTTCTATAATTCTGCTTTTTCCCAAAAAGAAAAAGATTTGATAATCAACTCATATTTGACCAATCACGATTCTGTTTACGGCAATGTTGACGGAGGAAATGATACATATGACCGTGTGTTTCTGCTGAGCGTTGATGAAGCACAAAAATATTTTAGTAGTAACAACGCAAGGAAAGCACAAGCCACCGCTTATGCACTTTCTAAAGGTGTATATTCCAATGCATCTACTAACAGCGTTCCTTGGTTGTTGCGGTCACCTGGGGATAGAGCGAATGTTGCATCTTATGTTAGACTTCCTGGCGACATCGATTTAAGTCAAATTTGGTGGGATGATGATGTATATCATTACGCCGCTCTTCGACCTACAATTTGGGTTGATATTAGTGGGATAAACTAACACAATACGAGGTGATGAAAATGGAGTATTATCAAATTTCATTTTTCTCTGAATATTATGATCGAGTGTGTTGGTTTGAAATCGATGAAGCAAATGAGAATAAGATTTCGCAGAAACTTGATGAATTAGAAGGTTCAAGAAATCACTTTGAGATAAAATCATTAAATATTGATTTAATCGATTACGATGTTTCATTTTTTCTTACAAGAGCTCTTGAGCATGGCAAAATAAGTTTTAGTAAAACCAGCATTTCCCATATGCTTTATTGCGACGAACGCACTCGACTAATCAAAAAATATGATTTAGGGCGTATGGTAGTTACCTCTTTCCATGTAGATAATGAAAACAAACTATCAAGTATAGATGTCGTTTTTAATCATGGACACGATATATTAACGAGAATATGATGTAATGATGCTCACCATTATTGTAGTGCATATTTTCTAAACTGAACAATTTGGAATTAGACCTCGGTCTGCGTACAACGCAGATCGGGGTCTTTTTTCTCGCCATACATATTATAGTGCCGATTTTCCTTACTGGCAGAAAAAATGACATGCACTGCATGTGTGGATACAAATACAAAAATACGGCATACCTCTTTCGAGATATACCGTATTATTTCAAAACTGTGCTTTAGGGTACCACCCTAACGAACCTGATTTTTTTAGTTTATTTACTTTCTTTTTGCTTTTTATATGATGCAATAATTTCATCGATTGCATCGTTGGTCTTATCGTCGATTGCATCGTACTCCGAGGCAAAGGTGCCGATCGGCTTTTTAAGCATACCGCAAACGGTATCGTAAATGCCAAGGTGATAAATTTCGGCAAGCTCGCAGGTGCGGGTATCGAAAATGATGTCGAGCATTCTCATCGAATCTTCATCGCGCGAGATCTGATATTGAAGGGTTTGCTCGTAATAAACGGGGTTGAGCTTTTTGTGTGAAACCGCCGAAAGCGCTTCGATGAAGTAACCTGCAATTTCAAGCTCCTCGCCCTGAACGAACGTCGGAACAACTATGCAGTTTGTCGACCAACAGCCGATCTGCGAGGAATAGCCGTCCTGATGCTCGTCGTACAAGGGTACGGGAAGCACGCCGAAATCGCTTTCCATATCGCGGATAAGGTCAAGATTCATTATCGCATCCATAAAGAACAGCAATCTGTCGGCCTTGAATTCGGGCACGATCGCATCGCGCACGGGCACGTTGCTCACGTTGAAATAATCGTTTGCCGAAATAAATCCGCCTTGGGGATCCTGCAAATATTCCTGCGCGTTAGAGATTACGTTGATTGCTCTTTCGTTGTAAACGGTAAGCTTGGGGAATCCGTCTTCAATGGAGATGATCTGTTCTCCTGCGGCGGTAAGGAAATTATAAACCGCGCCGTCCTGACCTGCAAGACCGTTTATATCACCGAGGTCGCGCTTGTTGTTGGCGTTTACATCCTGATAAACCGATTTTGCCATTTCGAACATAACGTCCTGAGTCCACGCCTTATTGTCAACCATTTCGTAAAGCGAGGAATAGCCGTATTTATCGGTAAGCTTGTTTGTTTCAGCCATTTTCTTGTTGAACGCGACGAAAAGAGTTGCCTGCTTGCTGACGGTACCGATATCGCTTATCGCGAAATAGGTGCTTCCGTCAACGGTCACGCCCTCGTTGAATTCGTGGCACCACCACTCGCGCGAGAGGTCGATATGCGGCACGTCATTGAGGTCGTAAAGCATTCCCTCGATAGAAAGCATGCTTGCTTCGATAGAACAGGGCATCGCGAAAACGTAATCGCCGCTGTAGCTCATCGCATCGGTTTGTATGCGCTTATACATTTCGCCGCCGTAACGCGACCAGGTATAAACCATTTCCTCCTCGACGGTTATGCCAAGCTCCTGCTCTACCAATCGGGTGCATTCCTCGCAGGCGGTAAGCACTGCGGTGGTCGTTTCATCGGAATACTGTTCGTTATTGTTGGGTTGTATCTGATGCGTTGTGGGGCTTGCCGCAGTACCGGTGGTCAATACCTTAACCTTTTTTCCTCCGAAATCGAGCGATTCGGGGATATCAAGGCCGAAAAATCTTCCCTCTTGCGAAACCTCTGCAGAAGCATTCATATCGCTTTCGGCGGTTGAGGAATTCACGTCTGCCGCATCCTCACAGCCCGAAACGGCAAGACAAAGCGACAAAAGAACAAGCGCCAGAAAAAGCGAAGCGATACGTTTTTTCATAATCGTTACCTCTTTAATTAAGCATTAAACGGTTTTTGCGTAAAACCGTGATTATGGGCGGTATTGCAACTATTTGCAAAACTATTCCGGGGATGCTTTGAAGAACGGTCGACGTCCAAATGAGCGAAAAACCGATTTCTCCCGCAGTTTGGTTTGCGAGTATAAGCACGAACATAACCGCGCCCCAAACGAGTCTGCCCGCCACCATTGCGGTGAGAAGGGCGATAAAGGTATAGAAAATGTTCTTATTCAGCTTTTTGTAAAGGATACCTGCGACGAAAGCATAGCTCGCAAGCTCAAAAGACATTGCAAGCGCGTTCGGAATAATAGCCACGGGCGCGCCGAAAAGCATCGACCTTAAAATAGGGGTTGCAAAGCCGACAACCAATCCCCAAGACGGTCCGCAGATAAAGCCGCAAAGCATAACCGCAAAATGCATCGGGCAAAGCGATGCGCCTACCGTCGGGATTTGCATCGTAAGAAACGGCAACAGCAAGCCGAGCGCAAGAAACATCGAGGAATATAAAAGCCGCGCCAAAGCAACGTTTTTTCCTTTAGCCATAATTATCACCTGCACAATTAAAAATTGTTAATTAAGTATATCATTCTTTCCTTTTATTTGCAAGACTTACTTGACAAAAAAGCCAACGAGTTTTACAATATAATGGGGTGATTTGATGACGATAAGAAACGCAAAACCGCAAGAGGTCCTTATTATCAAGGACATTTACGAAAGCGCAAAGCTTTTTATGCGCGCAAGCGGAAATATGCATCAATGGACGGGCGATTATCCGTCGGTCGATTTGATTTTGCGCGATATAAACAACGGCAATTGCTTTGTTTACGAGGAAGATAACGAAATTTTGGGTGTTTTTTGCCTTTTTAAAGGACCCGACGTTACCTATGGCAGGATCGATCACGGAAATTGGATTTCAAACGGCGATTATTACGTCATCCACCGTATTGCGATGAAAACACACGGCAAGGGTATTGCGCAAAAATGCTTTGATTTCGGGATGTCCAAAAACAACCACCTCCGCATCGACACTCACAAGGACAATATTCCGATGCAACGCGCGCTTTTGAAATACGGCTTTCAAAAATGCGGAATAATTTATCTTGAATCGGGCGATGAACGCATTGCTTTCGAGAAAATAGGAGAATAATATGCTTTTCGGAAGACACATAAACAAATATTACCTTAAATATGCTCCTATGCTTTTGCTCGGCATACTTTCGCTCGTGCTTGTCGATTATATGCAGCTTGTACTGCCCGAGCTTTACCGCACCGTCATCAACGGAATTAACGAGGGCACGGTTATCAAGGACGGCGTTACCGTTGCCTTTGATATGAATTTTTTGCTTGACGAAATTTGCCGACCGCTTTTGTTCGTCATCGTTGCAATGATCTTCGGCAGATTTTTGTGGAGAATATGCTTTTTCGGCAGCGGCATAAGGATCGAAACCGACCTTCGAAGCAGAATGTTCGACCGTTGCCGCGAGCTTGGTCAGGATTATTATCAGCACAATAAGGTCGGTAACCTTATGTCGCTGTTTACCAACGATTTGGAAACCGTTCAGGACTGCTTCGGTATGGGCATTATGATGTTCTTCGACGCACTGCTTTTGGGTGTGCTCGCAATCGTCAAAATGTTCAAAATGGACCCTGTGCTTACCGGACTTGCGATGATACCTATGGCGATAATGCTTATCGGCGGTATGATATTGAGCAGATACATGACGTTGAAATGGAAAAAGCGTCAGGAAGCATTTTCCGCGCTTTCCGACTTTTCTCAGGAAAGCTTTGCAGGTATCGCAGTTATAAAGGCGTTTGTTAAGGAAACAAAGGAATTACTCGCATTCCGCAAGCTGAACAAGCAAAACGAGGATGCAAACATCGAATACACCAAGCTTTCGGTAAAGCTCACCGTTTGCGTTACGCTGCTCGTCGAATCGGTCGTTTGCGTAATTCTCGGCTACGGCGGTTATTTGGTTTACACGGGCGATTTCGATGCGGGTATGTTGGTTGAATTTATCGGCTATTTCAGCGCAATCGTTTGGCCTATCATGGCGGTTTCTCAGCTTATCGAAATGAATTCACGCGGTAAGGCATCGCTTAACCGTATCGGTGAATTGCTTGATGCAATACCCGAAATTGCAGACCGAGAGGGTGTTGTCGCACCCGAAACGATAAAAGGCGACATTGAATTTAAAAACCTTACCTTCCGTTATCCCTCGGGCGAATACGACGTGCTTAACGGCGTTTCTTTTAAAATAAACGCAGGTGAAAACGTGGGCATTGTCGGTCGTACGGGAAGCGGAAAAACAACTGTTGCCGATTTGATTCTCCGCACCTATAACGTGCCCGACGGAAGCATTTTTATCGACGGACACGATATTAACACCATTCCGATAAAATCGGTACGCGATCACGCGGCATACGTACCGCAGGATAACTTCCTTTTCAGCGACACTATTGCCGAAAATATCGCCTTTGCGTCAGACAACAACGATGCGGAAGCGATAGAGGCATCGGCAAAGCTTGCCGACGTGCACGGTAATATTGCGGAATTTCCCGAAAAATACCAAACCGTTTTGGGTGAGCGCGGCGTTACCGTTTCGGGCGGACAGAAGCAACGTATTTCGATTGCGAGAGCGTTGATGAAGAATGCCGAAATACTTATTCTCGACGATTCGGTTTCGGCGGTTGACGTTAAGACCGAAAAGGTCATTCTTCAAAACCTTAAGGAAACGCGCAAGGGCAAAACGACTATACTTATTGCCCACAGAATAACAACCATCGAGGGTATGGACAAGATTATTTTTATCGACGACGGCAAGATCATCGACGTCGGACCGCACGCAGAGCTTATTAAGCGTTGCGCGGAATACCGCAATATGGTTGAGCTTCAACGTCTTAACGACCTCGAGTCGGGAATGTAAAGGGGGAAACGAATATGTATGAATTTTATCCCTTGTTAGTCGTCGGCGGTGTTATCGGCTTGATGTCGGCGATATTCATTATTGCATTCTGTTCGATAAAGGATCGCAAGGAAGCGATCGGCTTTGACCGTAATATGAAGGATTCCGAGCTTATCAAGCGCCTATTCGTTTATGCCAAACCCCACGCGAAAAGCTTTGTCGCCGTGTTTTTGATAATGCTTTTTTCGATTTCCTACGATATCATCTCCCCTACTCTTGTGGGTAATATCGAGGAAAAGATAAAGGGCGATTTTATGCCGAGCGAGCTTATGAGCTACGTTATCGTTTACGCAGGTATTCTTATCGTTTCGCTCGTTTGCACCTATTTACAGGCGATAATTTTGCAAAAAACGGGACAAAAAATTCTTTCGGCACTGCGCGAGGACCTTTTTGTCCATATCGAATCGCTTTCACACGGACAGCTTAACACAATTCCCGTCGGTAAGCTTGTAACACGCGTTACAAACGATACGAATGCGATATCGATGCTGTTTACCAACATCCTTGTCAACCTTTTAAAGAACGTTTTCGTTATTTTCGGCGTTATCGGCGCGATGCTTATGCTCAATTACGGGCTAACGCTTATGGTACTTTGCTTTGCTCCGTTTATTGCGCTGTTTACGGTCATTTTCCGCAAATTCTCGCGCAAGGCATACCGCGAGGTAAAAGACGGCACGACGGATATCAACACCTTCCTTTCCGAAAACCTTTCGGGAATGAAGATTATCCAGATATTCAACCGCGAAGACCGCAAAATGGCGGAATTCAATGCCAAAAACAACAAGCTCAAATCGGCAAAGCACCGCCAGATTTTCGTTTTCGGCATTTTCCGTCCCGTAATTTATATGCTTTATATCACCTCGGTTTTGTGCCTTTTGTATTTGGGCGGCCGCGGATATATTAAAAACATCGAATTTTTGGGTCAAACCATTTCAAGCGGTGTGCTTGTTTCGTTTTATATGTATATCACGAAATTCTTCAACCCGATTCAATCACTTGCCGAGCAATTCAACTGGCTGCAATCGGCTTTCGCATCGGCGGAAAAGATATTTACGGTTATGGATATCAAGCCCGAAATCGTTGATGCCGACGATGCAATCGAATTGGAAACGGTTGAAGGCAATATCGAATTCCGTAACGTTTGGTTTGCCTATGAAAACGAGGAATGGGTGCTTAAAAACGTTTCGTTTAAGGTAAAAGCAGGCGAAACGGTTGCCTTCTGCGGCTCGACCGGTTCGGGCAAAACAACGATTCTTTCGCTTATTTGCCGAAATTACGACATACAAAAGGGCGAGATTTTAATTGACGGAATCGATATCCGCAAAATAAAAATCGCATCCCTACGCAAGCATTTCGGTCAGATGCTCCAAGACGTATTTCTGTTTTCGGGTACGATTCGCTCGAACATCCTGCTTCGCAAGGAAAACGTTTGCGACGACGAGGTAAACGAGGCGTGTAAATACGTCAATGCCGACAAGCTTATCGAAAAGCTCCCCAAGGGGCTTGACGAGGAGGTTATGGAGCGCGGCGCAAACTTTTCGGCAGGTCAGCGACAGCTTATTTCGTTTGCGCGCACCATTATCCACAAGCCCGAAATTATGATTCTTGACGAAGCGACGGCAAACATCGATACCGAAACCGAAATTCTTATTCAGGATTCGCTTGAAAAATTGATGAATATCGGCACGCTTTTAATAGTAGCCCACCGTCTTTCGACCATTCGCAACGCCGACAGAATAATTTATCTTTCCCACGGCGAAATTATCGAAAGCGGAAGCCACCAAGAGCTTTTGGAAAAGCAAGGCAGATATTACGAGCTTTATAAGCTCCAACAGGACAAAGCATTGCTTTCGAAATAATAACAAAAGAAGACTTCACCGCGAAGTCTTCTTTTTTATTAGTCTGTCAATGCCTCTGCGGACAACCTGTATGCATAACAAAAGCCGTCGCAAAACGCCTGCTCTGCTACCATCGACATATAGTTCTCGTAATGATCGATCAAATCGTGCAACAAGGTTAATTGCTCTTGATTAAGAAGCTTTTCAATACTGTTCATTGTCTTTTCGATCTTGCCGACCTCGCTTTTTATTATTTCGTTATCCTCTCCGCTGTGTTCAACGGGAATAACGTCTCCGTTCCATAAATTCATTATTGTTTTTTTCATAAGAAGCTCCGTGTGTTATATGACATTTTTAAATATTATAACTTATTGATTAACGGATAGTGACATTTAACCTAAAATAGGTTAAAACAAATTATTTATATTCGTTCCCTCATTTCGCAGTCCTTTTTTACTTATACGCTGCCCGTTTGCATATACTGTCAAAGAGTACTTACAAAGGGTGATGTTTTATGCCGACAGGCAATCTTATTGTTGTTTTACGCACTGCGACGGGCGCGTTGCCCATCAACAGCGGTTCGATAACCGTAACCAACCAAAGAAACGAAACGGTTTTTTATGAATTTCTCACATCCGCAAACAGCGGTGTTTCACGCACCGCGACGCTTGAAGCTCCGCCTAAAAGCCTTTCGCTCGACAGCGACGTTGGAACGCCGCTTCCCTATTCGCTTTACAACGTAATTATCCGTGCCGAGGGCAGTTATAAAACCGAAATCGACGGAGTACAGCTGTTTGAGGGGAGCAACACGCATTTGCCGATACAGCTTGTTCCGCTTCCCGAAGGGGTTACGAATCCCGATGACGAAAGAACGATCGTTATACAAATTCCCGAACATATTTTGCGGACCGACGGACCTTCCTCGGGTGTTGCGCCGACGGTATCACAAATAATCAAGCAAAACGCGATTCCGGCAATAATTATCGGAGAAGGCGTTTATATCCCCGAAACGGTAACAGTACATCTCGGTGCGCCCGACGAGTCCGCGCAAAACGTCACACTGCCATTCATCGACTACATAAAAAACGTGGCGAGCAGTGAGATTTATCCCACTTGGCCGCGTCAGTCGTTAAGGGCAAATATTACCGCGCAAATATCGCTTGCGCTTAACCGAATCTACACCGAATGGTATAGAAGCCGAGGCTATGATTTCGATATAACGAACTCGACCGCATTCGACCAAGCGTTTGTTTACGGAAGAAACATTTTCGACGAAATAAGCGAGGTTGCAGACGAAATTTTCAATCAGTATATCGTGCGCCCGAATACGGTATCTCCGCTTTTTGCTTCCTATTGCAACGGCACGACAAGCACCTGCGCAGGGCTTTCGCAATGGGGTACGGTTGCATTGGCGAATGACGGACAAACGAGCGAGGATATTCTCGGCTTCTACTACGGCGATATTAATATTGCCGAAACCAACGACATCCGTACGCCCGAGGAATCCTACCCCGGCACACCGCTTACTCTTGGTACGCAAAGCGAGGACGTGAGAATACTTCAGGAGCAATTGAACCGAATCGCAATTAATTTTCCGCAATTGCCGTTAATTACCGTAAACGGCATTTACGATGCCCGAACTCAAGAAACGGTCGAGGTCTTCCAACGGCTTTTCATACTTCCGATAAGCGGAAGCGTCGACCGCGCGACTTGGTATCGAATCTCGCAAATTTATACCTCGGTGAAGCGTTTGGGTGAATTGACGAGCGAGGGACAGCGCGCCGCCTATAATCAACAGCTATATCCCGGAAGCCCGCTAAAGCTTTATTCGCGCGGCTCGGAGGTACAGGAAATTCAATTTTATCTGCAAAGGATAAGCCGATTTAATTCAGCGGTTCAAAGCCCGACGCTCGACGGTATTTTCGGCGGTGATACGCAACGCGCGGTCATCTCCTTCCAAAACGCCTACGGACTTGAACCGACGGGAATAGTTGACGAGAGGACCTGGGCAGATATCGTTTCGGTTTATAACGGCACGCTCGACAACGTGCAAGAACCCGAAAATTCGCTTAACACCATACCCTTCCCCGGTTATGTTGTTTCGGTCGGCGCGCAGGGTGAATACGTAAAATATATCCAAGAAACGTTAAACGTGATAAACAACGTGTTTTTAACCATTCCCGAGCTTGTTGCCGACGGCATTTACGGCGAGCAAACGCAAAAAGCGGCGAATGACTTCGCCGCGCTTTTCGGATATAACGCAAGCGGCGGTATCGACAACGCGCTTTGGAACAAAATAAACGAAATTTACCTTACCGTCGCGCGAAACTGCATATTTGCAACCGCTATCAGCGAAAACGCGCGTGATTTTGCGGGTACGACCCTTTCAATCGGAAGCAGCGGCGAAAACGTTCGGTATATTCAAGAACGGATAAACCGCATTTACACGGCTATTCCCTATATCGGTCAGCTTGTAACCGACGGGCTTTACGGGTCGGCAACGGCAAGAAGCGTTTCGGCGTTGCAAAGGATTTTCGGTCTGACCGAAACGGGAACGGTCAACGAAAGCACCTGGTTGCTTGTTAACTATATTTACGCCGCTGTCGAAAACGGTTGCCTGCCGTTGGCAAATTCCGAATCGGTCGCGGCATCGGTCGAATTAAAAAGTACGTACGACGAGCACGTTAAGGTTGGCGAGCTTAAGGAAATTATGAAGCAAAACGGAATAAACGTCGGTAACGGACCGATGTTCGGTTTAAAGACAAGACGCGCGCTTGCGGCTTGGCAATTAAACCAAGGGCTTGAGCCGACGGGTTTGCCCGATATTCAAACGAGAACAAAGCTCGCCAAAAATCATAAAAAGAAGCGATAATGCAGTTATTTTGTGTGTTTTTTTATTGACAAGTCATTAAAGCACGAGTATAATTTATAATGTGAAAATTTATTCTTCCAAGAGGACTTAATGAGTAAAAACACAGAACCCGAAAAAACAGGCAATGCCGAAATCAAACAAAAAACGAAGCTTGAAAAGCGCAAAAGGATAATCGCGCTTGTTTCGGTGCTGATTGCGATTGCTTTGTTCGTTTGGTTGGCGATATATCTTACAAAAGTAATATTCCAATCGCTTGAAAGCGACGGCGGTATTGAAGACACAGCCAAAAACTTCAAGGAGCTGATTCAAAGCTACGGAAGCTGGGGATGGGCGGTTGCATTTGGCATTCAGGTTCTTCAGGTCGTCGTTTCTCCGATACCGGGCGAATTTGTAGAGGTCGGAATGGGGCTTTGCTTCGGCTGGCTCGGCGGCACGCTTTTGTGTCTGCTCGGCGGTGCCTTGGCGGCTGCTTTGATAATGCTTTTCGTTAAAAAGCTCGGTATTCGCGCCGTTGAGCTTTTCGTATCGTTGGATAAAATAAACGAATTAAGGTTCATCAACAACGAAAAAAAGCTTTCGACCTTCGTTTTCCTTCTTTATTTGATACCCGGCACACCGAAGGATCCTCTTATATTCTTCTTCGGACTTACAAAAATCAAAATTTCCAATTTTGTTGTTATTTCAACGCTTGCAAGAATCCCGTCAATAGTAACGTCTACGATCGGCGGTGAATTTTTGGTCAATAAAAACTATTTGGGCGCAATATTGCTTTTTGCAATTACAGGCGCGGTTTCGGTTATCGGACTGTTGCTTTACAAAAAGATACTCGAAAAGCTTAAAAGCAGAAGCGAAAAACACAAATCACAAAAAACAAAAGGATAATAAATTATGTCTGTTACAGTACCGAAGGGCTACAAGCCCGCTTTAAATATCCGTCAAACCGAGGTTGCAATTAAAAAGGTTAAGGACTTTTTCGAGCGCGACCTTGCAATACAGCTTAACCTCACCCGTGTTTCCGCACCCCTTTTCGTTGATGCGGACAGCGGTCTTAACGATAACCTCAACGGCGTTGAACGTCCCGTTTCCTTCGACATTAAGGGAATGAACGGCAACAACGAAATCGTTCAATCGCTCGCAAAGTGGAAAAGAATGGCTCTTGATGCATACGGCTTTGAGCCGGGCGAGGGTCTTTACACCGATATGAGCGCAATACGCCGCGATGAGGATACCGACAATATCCATTCGGTCTACGTTGACCAATGGGACTGGGAAAAGGTCATCACTCCCGAGCAACGCTGCTTTGACACCTTAAAGCGCGCTGTTAAGCAGATATACACCGCACTTATCCACACCGAAATTTATATCGCATACGATTATCCGTTTTTGGGCAGATTACTCCCCGAAAAAATCGCTTTTATCACCGCGCAGGAGCTTGAGGACGAATATCCCGACCTTACTCCCAAGCAACGTGAATACGAGGCGGCTAAAAAGCACGGCGCTATTTTCCTTATGCAGATAGGCGGAAAATTGAAATCGGGCAACAAGCACGACGGCCGTGCGCCCGACTATGACGATTGGTCGTTGAACGGCGATATTCTCGTTTATTATCCCGTGCTTGATATCGCGCTTGAGCTTTCCTCGATGGGTATCCGCGTTGATGCCGAAACGCTTAAATATCAGCTTGAAGTTTCGGGCTGTACCGACAGAGCGTCGCTCCCCTTCCATAAAGCATTGCTCGACAACAAGCTTCCGCTTACGATGGGCGGTGGTATCGGTCAGTCGAGAATGTGTATGTTCTTCCTGCGTAAAGCGCATATCGGCGAGGTTCAATCCTCCCGTTGGGAAGAAAAAGATATGGAGATCTGCAGAGAAAACGAAATTCATCTGCTTTAATTAAAAATGATACTTACTTTTAACAATTCAACCGAAACGGTCGGCGAAACTCCGTCGATCGAGCTTAAAAATATCGAAAGCGAATTTTCGCTTTCCGCCCGTCTTATCGCAAAGGTCGAGGGTGCAAACCCCGCAGGCTCCGCAAAGGACCGCGCCGCGCTTTATATGATCGAGCACGCGGAAAAGAACGGTCTTATAAAAAAAGGCTCAACCATCATCGAGCCGACAAGCGGTAACACGGGTATCGCCTTGGCGGCGATTGCGGTACCGAGAGGGTACAGAGTTATTATCGTTATGCCCGATAATATGTCGGAGGAGCGCAAAAAGCTTATGACCGCATACGGCGCCGAATTGGTGCTTACCGACGGAAAATTGGGTATGTCGGGATGCATCGAAAAGGCAAACGAGCTTAAGGCGCAAATCGAAAACAGTTATATCCCCGATCAGTTCAACAATAAAGCGAACGCTCTTGCGCATTACGAAACAACTGCGCCCGAGCTTTACCGCGATTGCGACGAAAGCGTTGATATTTTCGTTGCGGGCGTCGGAACGGGCGGAACTATCACGGGCGTCGGCAGATATTTAAAGGAGCAAAACGAAAACGTGCAGATTATTGCCGTCGAGCCTAAAAATTCCCCAATCCTTTCGGGCGGAAAAGCAGGCGCACACGGTATTCAGGGCATCGGCGCAGGATTTGTGCCGAGCGTGCTTGACGTTAACGTTATTGACGAAATAATTTGCGTGACCGAGGAAGAAGCCTATAAAGCGGCTCGAATGCTTGCAAAAAAGGAAGGAATACTTGCAGGTATTTCATCGGGCGCGGCGCTTCACGCAGCAATAGAAATCGCAAAACGCGAAGAAAACAAAAACAAAAATATTGTTATTTTATTACCCGACAGAGGCGACAGATACCTTTCGACGCCTTTGTTTGAATAAGAGGTTTAAATATGGACTATAAAAGAATTTTAACCATCCAAGACATTTCCTGCTTCGGTCAATGCTCGCTTACCGTAGCGTTGCCCATTCTTTCGGCTTGCGGTGTTGAAACGGTCATTCTCCCCTCGGCGGTGCTTTCCACCCACACGGGCGGATTTACCGGCTTTACCTTCCGCGACCTTTCTGACGATATTCCCAAAATTTCGGAGCACTGGCAAAAGGAAAGCATCGATTTCGATGCTATCTACACCGGTTATCTCGGTTCTGTTAAGCAGATCGATATGGTGACCGATATTTTCAACACCTTCTCCGCGAAAAAGAAGTGCATTAAAATCGTTGACCCCGCAATGGCTGACAACGGCAAGCTTTATTACGGCTTTGACGAGGTTTATGCAAGTGAAATGGCGCGTCTTTGCCGTAATGCCGATATCGTTATCCCCAACATAACCGAAGCGTGCTTTATCACGGGCGTTGAATATAAGGAAAAATACGACGAAGCTTACGTTATGAACATTCTCGATGCGCTTGAAAAGGACGGTATGAAGAACATCGTGCTTACGGGCATCGGATATGACGACGATACCACGGGCGTTGTAATTAAAATAGGCGACAAGATCGAACACTACACACACCGCCGCTTCAAGCAAGGCACACACGGCACCGGCGATATTTTTGCAAGCGCTTTTTCGGGCGCATTGCTTCGCGGTAACGATGAATATGAATCTGCCCGTATCGCCGCAGATTACACCTTGCGCTGCATCGAAAACACAATCGGCGATGAAAACCATAAATACGGCGCAAAGTTTGAAACGGCGATTCCCTATCTTATCGAATTGCTTAACAAATAATGATTTACGTCGACAATGCCGCAACGACAAAAATTTGCCAAGCGGCAAAGAAAGAAATTACCGAACTGCTTGATTTTTGCGGTAACGCTTCAAGCTCGCACAGATTAGGTATTACCGCATCGCAAATAATCAAAAATTCGCGCAAAACCGTCAAAGGTCTGCTCGGCGCAAACGAAAATGATAATTTGATTTTCACGTCGGGCGGTAGCGAGGCAAACAATCAGGTGCTTCATATTGCATCGCTTTCGGGCAAGAAACGGATAATAATTTCAAGCATCGAGCATAGCTCGGTCTTCAATACCGCGCTTGAATTGGAAAAGCGCGGCTTTGAAATCAAAACCGTCGGTGTTGATAAAAACGGCACCGTCAAGCTCGATGAGCTTTGCGCGCTCATCAATAATGACACCGCAATCGTGAGCATTATGGCGGTCAATAACGAGATCGGTGCTATCCAGCCGATTAAGGAAATCGGCGCGCTTTGCAAGGAAAAGGGCGTTGTTTTCCATACCGATGCAGTTGCGGCAGTCGGGCATTTGAATATCGACGTTAATGAAATAAACGTCGGTATGCTTTCACTTTCGGCACATAAATTCGGCGGTATGCAGGGTGTCGGCGCGCTTTATATTCGCAACGGAACCGTTGCCCACCCCTTGATTTTCGGCGGCGCGCAGGAAAACAAGCTCCGTGCAGGAACCGAAAATTTAATCGGCATCGCTTCGCTCTCTGCCGCGTTAAAGGACGCTTGTATGCACCTTGACGAACGAGCGAAATATGTATCAAGGCTTTCAAAACGTCTGTCAAGCCGCATTTTAAAGCTTGACGGCGCAACGCTTAACGGCGGTAACCGAAGTGATGGCATAATCAATATCACGTTTAAAGGAATAAGCGCCGAAGCGATGCTTTTGCACCTTGACGGAAAAGGCATTTGCGCTTCAACGGGCGCGGCTTGCAATTCGAACGACAAAGCACCGAGCCGTGTTTTAAAACAATTAGGCATCAGCGACGAGGATGCATTATCATCCATACGCTTCTCCCTCTCGCACGAGAATACCGAAGAAGAAATCGATTATATTGCCGAAACGGTTGAAAGCTTTTGTAAAACAATATGAATTTTAAAAGGACCTCAACGGTCCTTTTTCAATAACCAAAACTCAAGGGATGCTTGAATTTAAAACAATGAATTGATAATTGAATCCGTACAAAGCATCTGATATAATAAAGGCAACAACCGTAGGAAAGGAAAATTTGTATGCAGATAAATTTAGGCGAAAAAATAAAACAGCTGCGCAAGCGCGACGGAAGAACGCAAGAGGACCTTGCAAACGCGCTTTCGGTAACAAGCCAAGCGGTGTCGCGCTGGGAGGCAAACGGCGGTTTCCCCGACATGACGCTTATTCCCTCTATCGCGAACTATTTCCATATCACCATCGACGAGCTTTTCGGCTATAACGGCGAGCGCGAGCACAGAAAAAACGAAATTTTGAAAAAGGCAATATCCGAAACAAAGGCTGATGGTGATAACACCGAAATAATAAGCTTTCTGCAGGATGCCGCACGAGAATTTCCGTCCGATGCAGATATTCTTTATCAGCTCGGATATACACTTGCGCTGCAGATAGCGCAGAACAAAAATATAAAAGTAAATTTCCCTACAAAATATGCCGAATTTGACACTGAGCACAACAAGAACGATAGCTTTATAAAAGAATCAATATCGGTTTACGAAAAGCTTTTATCGCTTGATAACACGACCCAAGCACAAAAAAACTTTGCGGTAATGAACCTTGTCCCGTTTTACTCGGCAATCGGGCAGGAAGAAAAGGCAATAACGCTTGCAAACCGTCAGGTCGGAATCGATTGTTGCCGTGAATTCGTTCTTATGCTTGCCGCAACGGGAAAAGACCGCACAGTTATAACCTGTTCGGTAATGATTGCTTTTTTACGGTATTTGAAGGTAAACTTCATTTGGGCAGTAAGCAACGATAAAAATATTCGCTCGTCGCAAAAGGCGATCGATCTGCTTTTGAGCTTGGTAAATGTGTATAAAACCGTCATCGATGACGAAAATCACGGCGCGATGCACAGCGACATTTCAGACCTTTACGCCTCCTGCGCCTGCATTGCAGACAGAATGAAGGACTTGAAAAAAGCGAAAGAGTTTTTTGGTCTTGCATACCGACACAAGAAAGAATACGATACACTCAGAAGCTTAAAATCCTTTAAATATACCTCGTGGCTTTTTGCAGACATCGAATTTCCTTGTAATATCCTTCCGGAAAACACCATGGGCTTGTTAAAAGCGCTGTGCGCGAAATTTTCCGACGAGTTGAAGCAGGACATTAAAAACGATAGCGAATACGACACACAAAATTGGTGGGATTGAAATGTATATTATTAAAGCAAATAAAATAAGTAAATCCTTCGGCGAAAACAGGGTTTTAGACGAAATCTCGTTTTCGGTCGCTGAGGGCGAAATATTCGGACTTATCGGTCCGTCGGGAGCAGGCAAAACAACCTTGCTTAATATTCTTACGGGACAGATAAAGCCCGACAGCGGCGAGGCGTTTATATGCAATCATTCCGCATTGACGCCGAACGACGAGTTTTACCTTTCTATGGGCATTGTTTTTGACACTTTAGGTCTTTTCGAGCGTTTGACGGGTTATGATAACCTTAAAATTTTTGCAGATATTTACGGTGTGGGGGCAGAAAGCATCAGCAAAGTGCTGTTATCGGTAGGTCTCGATCCGCAAAGCAAAACCTCGGCGTTTTTATATTCAAAGGGTATGAGGCAACGACTCGCTATCGCGCGGGCTATACTGCACAAGCCGAAGATACTTTTTCTTGATGAGCCGACAAGCGGACTTGACCCTGCCGCAAAAGCGGATATACACGAGCTTTTGCTTGATATGAAAAAAGACGGCACTACGATATTCTTGACAACGCACAAAATGGACGAGGCTTATAAGCTTTGCGACAGAATAATGCTTATTAACAACGGCACCGCAATCGAAAACGACACTCCGTTCAACATTTGCCTGAAATATAACGCAGACAAAAAGATAATCGCTATTTTAAAGGACGGAAGCAAAAAAATATTCAACACCGACGAAAAATCCGCCGATGGGCTTTGCGAATTGTTAAAGAGCGGCAGCATTGAATCGCTCCATTCTTCCGAGCCGAGTCTTGAAGACGTGTTTTTGAAAATAGCGAAGGGAGGCGTTGACGTTAATGAAGCTCAGAAGGATTAAAGCGGTTTACAAAAAGCAGTTTGCCGATAAAAACGCTTTGCGTTCGGTTGTTTTCCAGTCTATAATTTATCCGTTAATGGCAATGATGTTTTCGATTTCGGGCGATGAAAACGAAAAGTTCATTATGGTATCAACGCTCACTCCGATGTTTGTCGGCTCGTCGCCGATGCTTACCGTAAATAATCTTGTAAGAGAAGATAAAAACGGCGGAGCTTTGCGCGCATTAATGTTAGCATCGGTCAGACCCTTGGAATACATAACCGCAATCGCTTTGTTTATGCTCAGCGTGTCGGGCGCAACGACGTTGCTTATGGGTGTTATCGGCGGTATGGACGGAATCGGTTTGATGTATTTCTTCCTTTCGACAATGCTCGGCTGTCTTCTTACCGTTATGCTTGCCTGTTCAATATCACTACGCAAAAACAGCCAAACAAACGCAGTGATGTTCATAAACCTCATTTCAATATTAAACGGCTTTGTGCCGCTTATCGGAATGTTTTACCCCTCTGCAACCGTTGTGACGAAATATTGGTATACACAGCAGGTGAAGGAGGTTATCGTTTCAATTTACAGCGGCGACACGCAAGGGCTTTGGTTTTCCTTCGGGGTGATAATTGCCAGCTTGGTGATATTCACTTTACTGTTTGTCGTTTCCTACCGCAAAAACAGAATATTCTCGCAGGAATAAAAAAAGAGTGCACTTTTCAAAAAAAGTGCACTTTCTTTTTTACACGTATTTAATTATATCTTCAACCGATTTTGCGATATAGGTTGCTCCTGCGTTTGATAGCTCGTCAATATCGCCATAGCCGTAAAGTACGCCGAGCGAATCGATTCCGTTTGCCTTGGCGCCGTTTATATCCTGCTCTCTGTCGCCGACCATAAGACATATCGACTTATCGGTGATATTACAGCTGTTAAGCGCATAGGCGATAACGTCGCTTTTTTTGTTGCGCGTTTTGTCGAGCGTTGCTCCTGCGACGAAATCGAAATAGATGTCGAGCTTGAAATATTTAAGTATTTCGATTGCAAAAACCTCGGGCTTGCTTGTGGCAAGAATAACGGTTTTGCCGTTTTCCTTTAACGATTTAAGAAGCTCTGGCACACCTTGATATATCTCGTTTTCGTAAATCCCCTTGGGCTTAAAATATTCGCGGTAATATTCAACGGCGGTCAGCGCATCGTCACTCGAAAAGCCGTAATATTTTTCGAACGAATCGGTCAATGGAGGGCCGATGAATTTATAAAGTTCGGTTTTATCGGCAACGTCTATCCCGAATTTGTTAAGCGCATAAGTCACCGAATTTGTAATGCCGCGCGCAGGGTCGGTAAGCGTACCGTCAAGGTCAAACAAAATATACTTATACATTATTTCCTCTTGATTATATAATTGAAAAGGTCAAATTGGGTAAAGCCAAGCTCCTTAAGTGCTTCAACGCTTTTTTTCCTATCGGAATCGGTGTTGAAGTCCTTTATAAGCGGAACACGGACGGTTATTCGTTCGCTTGAGGTCAAGGATATAAGCAATTTAAGGTTTTCGATAACCGTTTCATTGCTTTTCCCCGTGTAATTTTTGTAAATTTCTCGGTTCATATCCTTTATATCGACGTAAAAATGATCGATGACCGAAGCCGCAAGCTCCACCGCTTCGCTGTTTACGTTAAGGCTCGTTTCGGCGCAAAGATGCCATTTTTCACCGCAAAGCGCGCGAAATTCCTTGATAAAATCGGCATAAAGAAGCGGCTCGCCTCCGCCGAACGTAACTCCGCCGTTTGTGGCAAGGAAATAAATATCGTCAAGCTTCACCGCATTATAAAGTGATTCGGGCGTGTGAAGAATTTTTTTCGTATTATCGCGGAAGGATTGGGGGTTGATGCAATATTTGCATCTTAACGGGCATCCGTAAAAGCCGCAAAGCGTGGTTACCCCTTCCCCGTCGGTTTGTATTCTGTGACGCGATATTGCAATAAACGGTGCTTGATTCATTGTCATTACGGCATATCACCCATAAGCGGTTCCTCAATACTCTCCTCGCCCATTAACTCTTCCTCGAAAACATTAACGCTTTTGCAAAAGCCGTCTTCGTCAAAGTATACCTCGATATATCTGCCGTCATCGGTCATAAATAGCGTGGAACCTTGGTAGCGGTATTGAATATTTTCGCGCCATTCGTAATCGATATATTCGCGTTTCCAATCGACAAGCGCCGCCTTGACATCTGCAACATTCTTTTCTACCGCCTCGTTTACCGAAAGCGGAAATGCTTCAAATATGCCTTCCACTCCTGCATAAGGATTTGTAATTTCGGGCAAGGAATCTTCGGGCGGTAAAATACCCGCAGTCGCCGTTTCTTCTTCCGATATTTCGGGCATTTCGCCGTCTACTATTACAATATCGCCTTGTGTAGTTACCTCGGAAACACCGCTGTCGTTCGCAATGCTGTTTTCGTTTGCGGAAAATTCCTGCATGGGCTCACCCATAAGCGTATCGTCCTTGAAAACCGAAAAAATGTCCGGAGTACATCCCGTAGCCGTTGCGGTCACGCCGACTGCGATGCCTGCAATAGCAATTCTTTTGCCTAAGCCTCTTTTGCGTTCAAGCTCACGCTCAAGATATCTTACCTCCGATTCGCATTTCGGGCAGGTACCGGGGCAATCGCCTTGGTATTTACATTCGGTGGTGATATATTCAATATCGTTTTCTTCAGCGATCCTTTTGCGAATATCCTTTAATATTCTGCAACGATTTTTTCCGTTCATAGCGTTTTTCCTTTCTGCATTGTATTTGGGGCTTCTGACTATTATACAATTGAAAAGCGAAAAATCCTTATTGCTTCTATGCGAATTTTAAATTATTGTATTCTTCTATATATTTTATAAGCGAAAGCATAGAGGTGTATCGTGTTTCCTCGTCGGGACAGCCCATAACGATTGCAAGATATTCAACACCTTCGATATTCACCGTTGCGACAAGGCATTTACCTGCGTTATTCGTGCTGCCCGTTTTCAGCCCGGTAACGACGGGATTGTAAAAGCGACCCTCGGGATGGAGCAAAAAGTTTGAATTACGGAACTTCATTTCCTCGCCCGAAACGATATTCACCGTATATTCAACCGTCGAAGCGATTTTTTTGATAAGCTCTTGGCTCGTAGCATATTTTGAAATAATAACGAGGTCGGAAACGGTTGAATAATTGTTTTCGTCATCCCAGCCCTCGGGGTTGGCAAACGAGCTGTTTGTTGCGCCGATCTCATCGGCAAGGTGGTTCATAAGACCGCAAAAATAAGCCACAGCGTCATTATCGTTCATATCCGCATCCTGCGAAGCATACCGCGCGACGTTGACCGCGACGGTATAAGCCGCATCGTTACCCGATGACATCAAAAGCCCGTGAAGCAATTGCTCGAGCGTTAGTTGCTGTCCGCGCTTCAGACCGCAAACGCTTGAATCGTATTTTACAAGCGCAAGCTCGCTTCCGACTGTAATGACGGTATCAAGCGGAAGGTATTTTATCGCAACCGACGCGGTGATAAGCTTTGTTATACTCGCAATGCTTAACCTTTCATCGGCATTTTCCGAATAGACACAGTGCGACGAGCTTAATTCATAAATGCCTGCGGCGGTTACGTTTTCGGGTGTAACGACGTTAATGACGGGAAAATATTCCTCAGGTTCTGACGATTCATTTTCAAGCAAGCCTTCCGAGGCTTCTTCCGAAACTTCGGCATTACTCTGCTCGACCGATTCCTCGGCGCTCGAAGAAGCAACGGAAGTATCGGCATTTATATCGTCACCGTCTGCAGCGCGGAAAAGCGCAACGGTAACCGAAACAACGATTAAGGCAACAGTAAGGGTAAGCGCAATATAGGCTCTTATTTTTTTGCCCTTTTTCTTTTTTAAATATTCCTCAAAATTAGCGTCGGTCAAATCGGTTTGTGTTTGTGTTTGGTTTTGATTATCATTCATAAGTCACCGTTAAAAAATAACCTGCGGAGAAAATTCCCCGCAGGTTGAAAATAAGCAAAATTATGCCTTGTTATTGCAGCCGAGAACGTTAACGAGCTTGTGCTTAACGAGAGACTTGATGTTAGCACGAGCAGGGCTGAGGTATTGTCTGGGGTCGAAATGTTCGGGGCTTTGAGCGAAGTGTTCGCGGATAGCAGCGGTCATTGCAAGACGAAGGTCAGAGTCGATGTTGATCTTACATACTGCCATAGAAGCTGCCTTGCGGAGCATATCTTCGGGAATACCGATAGCGTCGGGCATTCTACCGCCGTTAGCATTGATGATGTTAACGTATTCGGGAATTACGGAAGAAGCGCCGTGAAGAACGATCGGGAAGCCGGGAAGTCTCTTTTCAACTTCTTCGAGGATGTCGAAGCGGAGCTGAGGCTTTTGACCGGGCTTGAACTTGTATGCGCCGTGAGAAGTACCGATAGCGATTGCCAAGGAGTCAACGCCGGTTCTGCTTACGAACTCTTCTACTTCTTCCGGTCTGGTGTAGGAAGCATCCTCTGCGCTTACATTAACTGCATCTTCGATACCTGCAAGACGGCCAAGCTCGCCTTCAACAGATACGCCGTGAGCGTGTGCATATTCAACAACCTGCTTGGTAAGAGCGATGTTGTCTTCGAAAGAGTGGTGAGAACCGTCGATCATAACGGAGGTGAAGCCGCCGTCGATACAGGACTTACAAAGTTCAAAGGTATCGCCGTGGTCAAGGTGAAGTGCGATAGGAAGACCGGTTTCCTGAATTGCAGCTTCAACGAGCTTTACGAGATAGGTGTGGTTAGCATATTTTCTTGCGCCGGAGGAAACCTGAAGAATAAGGGGTGCGTTTTCTTCCTTTGCAGCTTCGGTAATGCCCTGGATGATTTCCATGTTGTTAACATTGAAAGCACCGATAGCATAACCTTCCTTATAAGCTTTTTCAAACATTTCTTTTGTTGATACGAGAGGCATTTTGAAATCTCCTTTAATATATATTACATATTAATTTCATGCATAGTTAGTTTAACTTTTTTAACACGAAAAGTCAATATCATTTTGCAAATAAAAGCATTTTTTCTTCTCATTTTAAGCTTTTACGCGGTCGGCAGCGTGTAGGTGCCGAAGCAAATGCGCTTTACAAGCACGTAATCGACGACCGTTACCTTATCTGCCCCGCTCAATAACGCCGCCTTCAAATAAACGCCATCGAGCTTAAGCGTTCCCATAAAGTAGCGCTTCACGAAAAGATAATCGTAGGTACCTACCTCACCGTCACCGTCGATATCGCCCATAACAAGCACGGTCGCCGCGGTATAGGTGCTTCCGTTTTTGCTCACGAGCACCTTGCATCCGGTGCCGACAAGCTCGTCGGTTTCAAGCGGTTTGCCCGATGCGTCAACGATGCTGACGTTGCCCTTAAAGCATTCGAGCAGATCCTTCGCGGAGGTTTTCAAAGCTACACCGTTAAGTATTCCCGAGGATATCGAAAGCTTTTCGTTAATTATCGAAAATTCCTCGTCCTTCGGCAATTCAACGGTAACGCCTACCTTATTGCCTTTTACTATGTAATCGGCAGAGGAATAGCCCTTAAGCGTACCGTCCTTGCTTTCGACGGCATACCAGCCGTTGACCGCTTCGCCGATAAGTATGATATCCTCGTTATTCACAAAGGTGCCTACGACCGAGCCGTTCGTATCCGGCTCGCTTCGTACGTTCAGCTTGGTTGCATCGACTCTGCCGTAGTAAAGCAGCGTGATATAATCGGCAGAAGAATAGCCGCTTATTTCCTTACCGTCAACGCTCTTGCCGTAAACGCGGTACCATCCGTTTTGTTCCTCGCCGATAACGACTATCTTCGTTTGCTTTGCGAACTTACCGACCGAATCAAATCCCGTTCCCGCGCCCGAGCGCACGTTGAGATCGCTTTGCGTTATACCGTAATATCCGTCTGTCGGGGTTGGCGGAGCATCGGGGTCATCGGGAATTATCGGCGCCGCCGTAAGGTCGGCATAGCCGTGAATTGCGGTTAAATCGCTCGGGTCCTTTAGTCCGACGATATAATCCCAATCGCCTTCGGCATCGGCAATAATTGCATATTTCGTGCCGCTTGCCAAAACACCGTAGGACATCGAGCTTGTATCGCATTCTTTATAAATGCGGATAGAATCGCTCGCCGTTGCAAATGTGACCTCATAATTTTCAGCCACCAATTGAATATAAGCCGAATTGGAATATCCGCTTATAGTGTTGCCCTTTGAATTTTTGCCGCTTACCTTATACCAGATGCCGTCAGGCTCGCCGATAACGGTTATTTCGCTCAAGAAATCGATCGTGCCGACTCTTGATGCCTCGGCATTCGGCTCGGTACGTACCGTCAAGGTTTCGTATGAGGTTACGATTCCTTTATATTCCTTGTAAAACGGTGCGACGGTTACGGCAATTTCGCGTTCGGTTCCTCCGACCGCACTTGCTTTAACAACTGCCTCGCCATAGGAAACGGCATTTATAACGCCGTTTTCATCAACGGTTGCTACCGATTCGTCACTGCTTGTCCAAGTAAGCACCGTATCGACCGCATCGGCAGGTGAGATTGCCGTTTTGACAGTATAGCTGTCGCCCGGCTTTAAGGTTATATCATCCTTAACGATCGCAATATTTTTAACGTACCGTTTTGCTATGTAAACATATTCAGCCAATGCATATCCGCTGACGTAAGTACCCTTGCTGTTGATACCCTCGACCTTAAGGAATTTATTGCCGTTCGAATCGGAATAAAGCGTTTCGTCGGTCACCTTCACAGCCGTGCCACGGTATATTTTTCCGTTCAAAGCGGCATCGGCAGACGGGCTTTGATAAATATCGGCATCCTTATCGATAACCGTTGCGTTACAGTCGACGTATACGATAAGACACGCTTCTCTGCCGTTTGCAAGCGTTGCGGTGATAAGCGTCATACCGTGAGAAAGCGCGGTGACAGTACCGTTTTCGTCGACGGTCGCAACGCTTTCGTTATCACTCGCCCAAACGACCGAGGAGGCGGTTGCATCGAAAGGATAATAGGTCAACGGCACGCTGTAGGTTTCGCCGATCTCCAAATATTTACGTTCGGGGTCGGTCGTAACCGCAACGACACCGTCCTCATCGGGAGTCAAGTCGTCATATTCGGTAAGTCCGTATTGCTCGATAAGCGCGATTACCGTTTCGGCATAACCGTCGTCATCGCAATATCCCGCTTTTACAATTTCCTTCGCGGCGACCTTGTAATCCTTTTCGCCCAAAACCTTTGCATATTTACTTTCACTTATAAAAAGGTTGCTGTGTATCGCAACGCTTTCCGCCCAATTCTTGTGTGCGCGCCAAGCAGAGATAGTATTGACGTGCGACTGACCGACCGAAAGCACGAAATCCTCATAAGAGCCGTACAAAATCGAGCTTTTTTGGTCGTAAACCATTCCGCCCCAAGTGTTATACGCCTTGATGCCGAAAAGGTTATTTCCTCCCACAGGGAGCGAATATCTTCCCCAACCGCCCTCATAAATAGCTTGTGACACCGTAACGGAAGCCAAAACGTCGGTCTGATAATAATCAGCCCTTGCAAGCGAGCCCATAAGGCGTACGTAATATTTTTGCACCGTATTAAGATTCGTGTTCGACAGGTCGATAGACGCAGAAACCGAAAACGGCACTGCAAATGCCGCAAAAAGCATTGCCGCAACGGTAAGCAACGATAAAATTCTTGAAAGCTTCAAAGGCAAAAGCCCCTTTCGTGAAATTATGACATTCTAATCTTATCATAAAACACGAATTATGTCAACAAAAAGAAAAAGAGCATTTCCCTGTTGCGGAAATGCTCTTATGCTGCTGTTTATTCAAGACCTGCTTTAAGCTTTTCCGCGCGGTCTGCTTGGATAAGCGCATCGACCATATCATCCATTTTACCGTTCAAGAAGTTTTCAAGCGAATGGATGGTAAATCCGATTCTGTGGTCGGTTATTCTGCCCTGCGGATAGTTGTAGGTACGGATTCTTTCGCTTCGGTCACCCGTGCCGACCTGTGCACGGCGTTCGCTTGCGACAGCTTGTTCCTTTTCGCGGTTATACATATCGGCAAGACGGCTCTTCATTATTTTAAGCGCCTTATCCTTGTTCTTTATCTGCGAACGCTCGTCCTGACAGTCAACGGTGATGCCTGTGGGGATGTGGATGATTCTGACCGCAGATTCGGTCTTATTTACGTGCTGACCGCCCGCACCCGCAGAGCGGTGGCGGGTTATTTCAAGCTCATCCATATTAAGCTCGAAATCTACGTCCTCGACCTCGGGCAATACCGCAACGGTAGCGGTGGAGGTTTGAATTCTTCCCTGCGCCTCGGTTTCGGGCACACGCTGAACGCGGTGAACGCCGCTTTCAAACTTGAAGCGAGAATATGCGCCCTCGCCCTCGATCATAAAGGAAACCTCCTTAAAGCCGCCAAGCTCGGTTTCGTTTGCGCTCAAAAGCTCGGTCTTAAAGCCCGACGATTCGGCATACATCGTGTACATTCTGTAAAGAACAGCCGCAAAAAGCGATGCTTCCTCGCCGCCCGCGCCGCCGCGGATCTCGATAATAACGTTCTTATCATCGTTAGGATCCTTGGGCAGAAGAAGTATGCGAAGCTCATCCATAAGCGGCTCGAGCTTTGCGCGCGCTTCGTCCTTTTGTTCCTCGGCAAGAGCACGCAATTCTGCATCGTCCTCGATGGAAAGTATCTCCTCGGCATCCGAAATATCGGTAAGCGCCGCATTGTATTCGCGGTACTTTTCAACGATAGGAACGAGGTTTTTATATTCCTTCATAAACTTTTTATATCCCTCAAGGTCGTTCATCACCTCGGGGGAAGAAAGCTTTTCTTCGATTTCTTGGTATCTTTTTTCGATTTGAGAAAGTTTATCAAGCATAGTTTGACCTCCTGTTTTATATAATCAAACAAGGAATTAAAGTTTAAGGAGCGAATTATTTTATGAAGCAGGAATACAGCTACGAGGGAAAATTGCTGAAAACCGATAAGAACCGATATTTCACGCAAAACATCGATACGCTATCCTCTGCAATGAACGGCGGATTGATACTCGAGGGTATCGGTTATCTTTGCGATCACGACCGCCATTTACACGTTAAAATCGGTGATATTGAAGGCATTATTCCGCGCAACGAATGTGTTTATACGGCAAAGGGATTGCCCGAAAAGGATATTGCGATAATTTCACGCGTCGGCAAGCCGGTTTGCTTTAAGGTAAAGGGAATAGATAAAAACGAGCGCGGCGAAACCGTTGCAATATGCTCACGCCGCGAAGCGCAGCGCGACTGTATGCGCGAAAAGATAAGCGAATTATCAAAGGGCGACGTTATCGAAGCAAGGATCACCCGTCTTGACCCGTTCGGCGCATTTTGCGACATCGGGTGCGGTATTATTTCACTGCTTCCCATTGATTGTATGTCGGTTTCGAGAATTTCACACCCGCGCGACCGATTCAGAAACGGTCAGGTGATCAAGGCAGTCGTCAAAAGCACAGCCGATGAATTCGGCCGTATCACCCTTACTCACCGCGAGCTTTTGGGCACTTGGGAAGAAAACGCATCGAAATTCACGTCGGGACAGACCGCCGCAGGCATCGTTCGTTCGATCGAGGATTACGGCGTTTTTGTCGAGCTTGCGCCAAACCTTGCGGGACTTGCCGAGGTACGCCCCGACATTCAGGTCGGTCAAAGCGCCGCCGTATTTATCAAAAACATAATCCCTGACCGTATGAAGGTAAAATTGGCGATAATCGATTGCACCGACCGAGAAAGCCCGATTCCCGATTACGAATACCCCGAGATCGACCATATCGACCGTTGGCAATATTCGCCCGACGGATGCGATAAGCTTATCGAAAGTGTATTTGAAGGATAAACGGCAAGGCGAACGTTCGGGAAACTTTTGAAAAAGTTTCCCATACCCTTCAAAACTTTTCAATATAAAATATAAATTAATTAAAATACGAAGTGTTTTTACATCAAATCTCATATTTTTCGGCGACATGTGCGTCGAAAAATATACCTATGATGTTCGCAACCTTGGACAACGAGCGAAGCGAGGTGCACAAGGTTGGCGCGAGCGAACGGACATCCAAAACCCCATTGAAAGCCTTGTGATTTCAATGGAGAGCGTTAGCGATCAATACATAAAGTCGAATTCGATGTCGTAAATCGAAACGGTATCGCCCTCCTGAACGCCCGCATCCTCAAGCGCTTGGATAACGCCCTTGTCGCGAAGAACGCGTTGGAAGAACTGAAGCGATTCGTAATCGTCGAAGTTGATATCGTTGCACAAGCGGATAAGCCATTCGCCCGTAACGACGTAAATTCCGTCGATAACCTCGACGTGAACCGACATATCGGTTTCCTTGGGAACTTCAACGTATTCTTCCTCGTAATATGTCATGGGAGGAAGCGTTTGGAGCTTCGCCGAAACCGCCTTCATCAATTCGGGAACACCTTCCGAAAGGCCGCCCGAAATAAGGAACAGCTCACAGCCGTTTTCCTCGGCATAGCGCTTGACCTCTTCAAGATGCTCCTCGGAATAGCCGAGGTCGATCTTGTTTGCGACCAATATCTGAGGACGCGAAGCAAGCTCTGCGCTGTATTTTTCCAATTCCTGATTGATCTTAATAATATCCTCAAGCGGATTTTCGCGTTCGCTTGCCGAAATATCGAAAACGTGAAGAATAAGACGGCATCTGTCGATATGGCGCAAGAAATCGTGACCGAGTCCCAAGCCGCCGGAAGCACCCTCGATAAGACCGGGGATGTCCGCCATTACGAAGCTTTTGCCGTAAACCGTAACAACACCGAGATTAGGCGCAAGTGTTGTGAAATGGTAGTTTGCAATCTTCGGTCTTGCCGCGGTAACCTCGGAAAGAAGGGTCGATTTGCCGACGTTGGGAAATCCTACCAAGCCGACGTCTGCGAGCATTTTAAGCTCGAGCGTAATATTGCGCTCAGCACCCTTCGTACCGCTTTTCGCAAAACGGGGTACCTGACGGGTAGGAGTTGCGAAATGGGTGTTACCCCAACCGCCTCTGCCTCCCTTTGCAGCAATATAGGGTAAGCCGTCAGACATATCGTGGATAACAAGTCCGCTTTCGGGATCGCGAAGCACGGTTCCGGGAGGAACGGGGATAACAAGATCCTCGGCGCTTTTACCGTAAAACTTCTTCGACATTCCGTCGCCGCCGTTTGCAGCAACGAATTTGCGGCGGTATTTGAAGTTAAGAAGCGTGTTTTCGCCCTCGTCGATGACGAAAACGACGTTACCGCCTCTGCCGCCGTCGCCACCGTCGGGACCGCCCTTGGCAACGTACTTTTCGCGGCGGAACGAAACGCAGCCGTTTCCTCCGTCACCCGCCTTAATATAAATTGTAACCTTATCTATAAACATACTGAAAACCTCCTTATAGAGTTTTTCGTTAATAACTTTCAAAGCAAAAAAGAAAAAGAGTAGTCAGGATAAAAACCCCGACTGCTCTTTTCAATAGGCATTTAGTCTGCATTAACAGCGTAAACGCTGACTTTCTTTCTTCCGCCTACCATCGGTTCGAACTTAACCTTACCGTCGATAAGTGCGAAAAGGGTGTCATCGGAGCCACGGCCGACGTTGTTGCCGGGATGGATCTTGGTGCCTCTCTGACGAAGAAGAATGTTGCCGGCAGTAACAAACTGACCGTCCTGTCTCTTAACGCCAAGACGCTTGGACTCACTGTCACGACCGTTCTTGGTAGAACCGACACCTTTTTTATGTGCAAAGAACTGAATAGACAATCTGAGCATGGTTTATAGCTCCTTTCGATAAAATTATTTAACGCTTACCCGAACAAACTTCGGGTAATCGTTTGCGAGGGCAGACAATTCGCGCCATAGCCCTTCAATAAGCGCGCATCCGCGTTCATCCTCGGATTCCAAAGCAAAATCGATCGTCGGGCCGTTTTCATCGGCTTCGACGGTCGCGGGGATGGAAAACGATTCGGTAATATTGTTTACCGTAAGCATCGCCATCGAGCTGACGGCGGCACAAACAATATCGCTTCCCTCTTCAGCATAACCCGAATGACCGCTTATGCGAAATTTTTTAAATTTTCCGTTCGACTTAAAAAACGAAGCGGTTGTCATCTCTTATTTGGAGATGCTGAGGATCTGAAGCTTGGTATAGGGCTGTCTGTGGCCGATGTGCTTCTTGGAATCCTTCTTGGGCTTGTACTTGATTACGTGAATCTTTTTGCCCTTGCCGTTCTTAACGACACTTGCGGTAACGGTAGCTGCTACGGTAGGAGTACCTGCAACAAAGCCGTTTTCATCGGAGAGAGCAAGAACCTTTTCAAAGGTGTAGGTAGCGCCTTCTTCGAGACCAAGCTTTTCAACAAAGATGATATCGCCTTCGCTAACCTTGTACTGCTTTCCGCCTGTTTCCACGATTGCAAACATTTGTAAGCACCAATTCCTTTCATAAGACTCGCTGCTTAGAGGGTGTGCATCGGCGACGCAACTTCAAAAACCCCATACATGCGGCAAATGAGAGTTTAGCACAAATATCCTTTAATGTCAATAGTTTTCGCCGAATTTTTTTAATATTTTATGACATATTATTTATATAAGGAAAGAGGAGCAACGCAACCCTGCCTTGCCCCTTCGACTTTCGTTATTAAACCGTTGCAAACGCTTTGTTTTTAAGCCGTAAATTGTCGGCAATCATCGCAATAAATTCCGAATTTGTGGGCTTTCCGCGTGAATTTTGGACTGTATAACCAAAAAATGAATTAAGCACGTCAAGGTCGCCTCTGTCCCAAGCAACCTCAATCGCATGGCGTATCGCACGCTCCACGCGTGAGCTTGTTGTGCCGTATTGCTTTGCCACGGTGGGATAAAGCACCTTCGTTACCGAATTGATGACCTCGGCATCGTTTATCGCCATTATTATCGCCGTTCGTAAATATTGATAGCCCTTTATGTGCGCGGGTACTCCTATTTGATGTATTATTTTCGTCACCTGCGCCTCCAAATCACCGTCCTCTCTGCCGGGCACCTTGGCGTTTCCGCGGCGGCGTGTTTTATCGGCAAGTCGCTTTATTCTGTCGGCAAGCGCATTGAAATCGATCGGCTTGAGCATACAGTATGCCGCGCCCGCCTCACAGCATTCCTCAAAAAGGTTTTGGCTTGTAAACGACGCAAGCATAATGAATGCGGGAAAATCATTAGGCATTTGCTTTTTGGCACTGCGGATAATACCAACGCCGTCGATCTTGCCGAGATAAAGGTCGGACACGACCACGTTCGGTTTTGTTCTCGCTATCTTTGCAAATGCTTCCTGACCGTCTGCGGCCTCTGCCACAACCTCTATATCCAGCCGTTTAAGACTTTGCACACACTGATTTCTGAAATCGCTGTTAGAATCAGCAACTAACACCCTCGGTTTTTCCATAAACTTGTAGCTCCTTGTTATTTTATTTTCCGTGAATGTATTTTAACACACAAAAACGGTTATAAGCAATAGATTTTACCCAAAAAGTCGCAATATCATTTAACTTTCGTACAACAAAACAAGAGTTTTATTTTGTTTTCTCGACAATTTATTCGCTAAATTAAAGCGTTTCCACAAAAATTTTGTCGAATTATGTCGATTTTCGTCGTTTGTCGAAATAATCGTCAAGAATGCCTTCTTTGCGGAATTTAAGCGTTTTTTGTCGATTGGGCTAAATGCTGTAAAGCGATTTAGGTTGAATTTCTTCCCAACGTGTGGTATGATTTACAAAAAAGATAAGCGGTGATACCTTTGGACGAAAGAACGGCACGCATCAGGGAAAATGAAAGAATATCGCACACCGAAATATATTCCAACGAAAAGCTGTATGAAACAGACAGTTGGCTCAAAAAACCCATAAAAACCGTGTGCGATATCGTTACGCATTTCGACGGATACGACACCCTACACGTTTTGGACCTTGGGTGCGGTGTAGGCAGAAACGCTATATACATTGCAGAAACGTATAAAGGCATTCAATGCACTGTGGATTGTGTCGACTTACTGCCCATTGCAATTGAAAAGCTCTTGGAATACGCAAAGCAGTACGGTGTGTCAGAACACATAAACGGAATTATCAAACCTATCGAAGAATATGAAATCGAACAAAACAGTTATGATTTAATATTGGCAATTTCGGCATTGGAGCACATCGATTCGCAAGAATCTTTTGTCAAAAAGCTGTTCGAAATAAAGAACGGAATGCGAAATAACGGAATTGTTTGTTTAGTAGTTAATTCGAATATAAAAGAAACGATTATTGAAACAAGCAAAGAAACCGAAGCGCAATTTGAGGTTAATCTTCCGACAGATGTGCTTCAAAAATATATAACCGAAGTGTTTGACGGTTGGCAGGTTTTGAAAAGCAGTGTTGTTCATCAGGAATACATTATTCCAAGAGGAGCGCAAAACAGCAGATTAGCTTCAAAGGTTATCACTTACGCAGTTAGAAAGGGCGAGTAAATCAATATGGAAAATTTTAAAACAGTATATATGAAACCATCGGAAGGTCGTGTGTTGGTCACAAGCGATATTCACGGTCATTTTGAATATCTGTTAAGAGCGCTTGATAAAGCAAGCTTCGGCGGCAACGATTTCTTAATCGTCATCGGCGATATGGTGGAAAAAGGGCCCGACAGCCTTAACGTGATACGTTATCTTATGAAGCTGTGCAAAGAAAAACGCGCGATCGTTTTAACGGGAAACGTCGACAACCGTTTTTTGTGGCAGTTGGATAATATACCCGACCTCGATTCGGCAAAACCGTTTTTGGATTATCTGATATATATGCGCGATTGGTTGGGAACCTCGCTTTTTGACGAGATGGCAAAGGAGCTTGGCGAGGTACCGCAGACTGCACAAGAGGTTTTGGAGTTGCTAAGCAAAATAAAATCGCACTTCAAAGCAGAGCTTGATTTTATGCGCGAGCTTCCGACAATGCTCGTTTCTGACAAATATATTTTCATACACGGCGGAATTTATGAATCGGAAAAGGATTTTTTGGAAATCCCCGACTGCAAAAAAGACCGTCACAAAAGCCTTAAATTCGACCGTTTTACAGATTTTGTGCGTGAAAACGGCTTGAAATTCGAAAGAAATATCGTTGTCGGTCATTGGCCTGTAGTTAACAACAACCGCGTAACGCGTGATATGAATCCGCATTTTGACAAAGACATTAACGTAATATCTATCGACGGCGGCTGCGGAACCAACCGCGACGGACAATTGAATCTGCTGATAATGCCGAATATCAATTGCGAAACGAACGAGATAGAGCATATCTATTACGACGGACTTGACACAGAAATCGCTCTCGACTCACAGTCGGCTTCGGAAACGAGCGTTAATATTTGCTGGGGCGATAATGACGTGCGTATACTTAATATCGAAGAGACCGCCGTTGAAATAGAACATATAAAAAGCGGAAGAGTATTTTGGATACCTACCGATTATATATGGGATCAAAATCAAATCTCCGTCGGTAATATTGCCGAAGCATCATCCTGCACCGACCACCGTTTGGAAGTAAACGCAGGTGATGAATTATCGGTAATAAGAAAAACCAACCGCGGGATCCTTGCAAAGAAAAACGGGATCGTCGGCTGGTATTACGCAAATATCAAGAGCGATATTTAATTGCAAACAAAAAAGACGGTGCAACCGTCTTTTTTCTATTTAAGCCATCGTATAAACGCGGTTTTATCGTCGCTGTTAAACCCTGCTTTGCGGTAAAAGCTCAGCGTTTCATCGTCTTTCGCGCCTGTCATCAGCATGATTTTATAGCAGTTTTCTCTCTCGGCAATGCTTATTGCGTAGTTCAGGCATTCGGTAGCATATCCGTTCCTGCGAAAAGCGGAATGCGTAACAACGTTTTCAACGAAGGCATACGGTCTTAGATTCCGCGTCAAATTAGGTATAACGATGCAAACACAAGAAGAAACGATTTTTCCGTCTACCTCGTTAACAATAATGTGGTGTTTTTTGTCCTCAATTATTTGATCCCAAATGCTTTTTAGTTGCTCGGTCATTTCGGGAATATCGATTTCGTGCAGATGAGTATACAAAGCCAAAATCTCATTAAGTTCGTTTTCATTGATCTCACGTACCATCTATTCGCACAGCTCCTTTAAAAGCCTCTCTTTCATTTCTGCCAATTTTTCGTCGGAAGGTATGTTTTTGTCATCATACATCTTCTCGGCAGGGTACCACCAAACAGGACCTTTTCCGTTGTTTCCGTAGTTTTCGATATCTCCGCTCTTCCTCGGGAATAAATGCCAATGCAGATGTGTATCTCCGTTGCCCAACAATTCATAATTCATCTTTTCGGCAAAAAACGCTTTTCCGACCGCTTTGGCAACCCTCGACATTTCATCAAGAAATTCAAGCCTGAAGGATGTTTCTAATTCGAACAGTTCGGTTTTATGCTCTTTGCATATAAATATGGTATATCCTTCAAAATGCTGATGATCGCCCAAAACGACGTAACCGGTTTCCAATTCTTTAACAAAATACCGATTGCTTCCGTTTTTTATCTGTTCGATTCGTTGGCATATAAAACACATAAGATAGACCTCATAGTTGATAAATGCGCAAACAGTATAGCACAGATATATAAAAAACACAAGGGCAATAAAAAATCGGAGTCAAAACAAACCCTGCCGTTATCGGCAAAATTATCGACAATTTCCGAGCTCTTTCGGTTGACTTTTTGCCGATGCGATGTTATAATAACAAGTGGAGGTGATATAATGAAATATCTTTCCGTTGCCGAAACGGCAAAAAAATGGAATTTATCCGAGCGAAGCGTCCGTAATTACTGCACCGAGGGGCGCATTGACGGTGCGTTTCTCACGGGTAAAACCTGGAACGTGCCTGAAACTGCAGTAAAACCCGAAAGGATAAACAAAAGCACTCATTCCAAAAGAACCTTGCTTGACATATTAAAAGAAGAAAGATCGTCACAGATCAAGGGCGGCATTTACCATAAGACTCAGATAGAATTGACGTACAATTCCAATCATATTGAGGGAAGCCGCTTGACTCACGACCAGACGAGATATATTTTCGAAACAAACACGATAGGTATTTCCGATCAAAGCGTGAGAGTTGACGATATTATAGAAACTACGAATCACTTCCGTTGCATAGATGAAATAATCGAGAATGCAACCTCCAAACTTTCCGAAAAACTGATAAAGCGTTTGCACTTGATACTAAAAACCGGAACCTGCGATGCAGCGAAGTCTTGGTTCTCCGTTGGCAACTATAAAATTTTGCCCAACGAGGTTGGCGGAAATGAAACGACTCTTCCCGAAAAAGTTCCCGATGCAATGAAAAGATTATTGACAGAGTATAACGAAAAAAGCTGCATAACGCTTGAAGATATAATCGGTTTTCACGTTCGGTTTGAGCGCATCCATCCCTTTCAGGACGGAAACGGACGCGTCGGAAGGTTGATTATGTTTAAAGAATGCTTAAAGCATAATATAGTTCCTTTCATTATTGAGGATGAGATCAAGATGTTCTATTATCGCGGATTAAAGGAATGGGATAACGAAAAAGGATATTTGATCGACACCTGCCTCTCCGCACAGGATAAGTTCAAAAGCTATTTAGATTATTTCAGAATTGAATATTAACAAAAAAGACGGTGCGAAAACACCGTCTTATTTTTATGCTGCTGTGTCAACGATGCTCTGTACGTTCGCGCCGTATGCCGTCTCTAACATATTCTCGATAAATATACCGTAACCGCGCGTCGGGTCGTTGACGAGAACGTGGGTGACTGCGCCGACGAGCTTACCGTTCTGGATTATCGGACTGCCCGACATACCCTGAACTATACCGCCCGTTTGATCGATAAGCGCACTGTCGGTTACGTGAACGAGAAAGTTTTTGGTTACACCCGAGCTTTTATAGATTTTCTCGATCTCTATCTTGTATTCCCCTATTTCGCCGCTTGAAAGCGTTGTAAGAACCGTCGCCTCGCCCTCGGTTACCTCATCTCTGCTTGCCACGGGGATCGGCTTTCGGGCGGTCGCGGGCACCTTGGTAAAGCTGCCGAAAACGCCCTGCTCACTGTTATCCCAAAGCTCGCCGATGGCTATATTATCGAAGCTTCCGCGAAGCTCGCCGGGTGCGTTGGGATAGCTTTTTATCACCTCGTTTATCGTCACGTTCACCACAGCACCGCGCGCAAGCGGAAGAAGGATAGAGCTTTCGGAATCGTAAACACCGTGGCCCAAGCCGCCGAAATCGTTAGTCTTCGGGTCGATAAAGGTAACAGTGCCGATACCCGCAGTAGAATCGCGTACAAGCACACCGATTCGGTACTTGCCGCTTTCGTTATCCCGCACGGGCGTTACGTCGACCGTATTTTCCTTTCCGTCACGCATATAAGCAATAGTTATCGCCTTGCCGCCGCACCCCGCTATAAGCTCCGTCAATTCCTCTGCCGTTTCGAATTCTCTGCCGCCTGCACGGATCAATATATCGCCCGATTCAAGCCCCGCGTCCTTTGCGGGTGAGCAAAGTCCCGATGCCGCCTCAACTCCCGTCGTGCCGATAATAACACAGCCGTCGGTGAAAAACTTTATCCCGAACGCCATGCCGCCCGGTATAAGCTCGCGCGAATCGGTTTTCGCCGAAGCCGAAAGCGTAAAAACGAACAGAAGCGCAACCAACAACGCGAAAAATCTGTTGATAAATTTGCCGTTCATTGAATACCTCTTGTTTTGTTTTTTGATTTTCATCAAGTTTAATTTGCGCAAAAGGCGATTATATATGCAAGGTAAAAAAATGCACCGACGAAAACGCCGATGCAACAATTTACAACCGAGATAAACGAGGCTGTTTTTGAAAATACAATAAAAATCAAAAATTCCTTATAAAAAAGCAAGTGCACTTTCAAATTTGACGAAAGTACACTTTTTTATACTGTTTTCTTTCAAGGGCGTAAACAGACCGTTTATCCGCGGTCCGTTTTTTATTTCAAATTATTTTTGATTGCTTTAAAGGTCTCGTCGCTTATAACGTGCTCAATCTTGCAAGCATCCTCAGAGGCAGTCTCCTCCGAAACACCGAGTGAAACAAGATATTTCGTAAGCACGGTGTGCCGCTCATATATTTTTTCGGCAACGCCGACACCGATCTCGGTAAGAGTCAATCCGCCGTCGGCACCGACGTCAAGATAGCCGCCCTCCTTCAAAAGACCGACGGCGCGCGAAACGCTCGGCTTTGAAACGCCGCGATAATCGCATATATCGATCGCACGGACCGTTGTAAGTTCCTTTGACAAAACATATACCGTTTCGAGATACATTTCGCCCGATTCCAAGAGCTTCATCGCTTTCCCCCAACCTTTTTTCTATATGATAGCATACGGAAAAACGAAAATCAAGGGCTTAATTGTTAACGGCGCTTCATCACGCTTTTCATCTTGCGTTTTTTGCTTTTTGAAAACCGCGTTATCGCCAACGCAATAACACCGTTGCCTGCCAGTGCCGAAAGCAAGACCCCGATAACGGACGATATGCTTATATCACCCGAAACGAAAAAAGAAATTAAAATTATCGGCAGAATTACGGTAGCAAAAGTTAACAGTACCGAAACTATCGCATTGTCCTTGCATTTGGAAACCGAAAAAAATCCACCGACGGCATTCCCGACAAGCGTGCAAAGACAAACCGACGGCAAAACGAAGGAATCGGGGTCATCGAGCCCCAAAATCGCAAACGGCAAAACAAGTAAAAGCAAAGCCGTTACACCCAAACCGATAAGTCCGCCGATTACAGACGGTAAAAGAAAACCGTTTTTACTTTCGTTCATCGGGTTCATTCTTTTTGTTCGTTCCATATAATATCATCCCTCTCGGTTGATATATATGCCCGTCGGTCCGCTTTTATTCACCGAAAAGCTTTTTTATAAATAAAAGCGTATATTCGTCCAAAAGGCTGAAATTCATAGCACCTATATAAATGCTTTCGATCCTGTTATGCGCTTCCTTCGCATAGGAAAGCTCGCTTTTGGCTTCAAGCGAAAGCTCGTTGATAATTCGGTCGAGCCCCTTCAACCGCACGCGACAGCTTGAAAGAATATCGGTGCTTGTAAATTTCGCGCAGGAAATACTCTTTTCCTCAACAAACGAATCGCACGGCGGATTTTGGAGCAAAGTAACAAGCGAATCGGTCGCAGGGAAATATATCGAATCGGGCATATCAGCGTCGGGTACACCGAGCGCCACCGTCATTTCCGCTCCCCTTTCACGCGCGATTCCGTAAAGAGCGTTTAAAAGATAAAACGAAGCGTAGCCGCTTATGCGGTAAAGTCTTTTAACCTTGCCGAAGGTGGGAAGCGTTTTTATTCCGTTTGAGGTAAACGCCGAGGCGAAAAGACGTTTTTCATCGCCCTGACCGTCAAATACCCTTTCGGCTATCGAAAAAACCGTTTCGTCGAACTTTTCGGTAATCACCGATTTTTGAACGGTATGCCGTTTGATATCCTCGGTATTTCCCATTGCGGAAAGGCATCGGTATGCGTTCTTGTAATGCTCAGCCTTTTTATCGGTAAGCGCAATTATCTCATCCTTATGCGGAAGTATTTTTTGGTCATCCCAAAACTCGCCTATATTTATTATACTTTCGCGCACACAGGGATATTTAACGTCCATAACGTGCGGAGAAGTACCGTCGACCACCGCGACACCCGTCTCGTGAACGATTACGCCGTCGAGCGAATCGGGGTCGCTCGAACAGCGTATAATATCGGTCGTATAGCCCAACTGCTCGGCTTTACCCGCAATCCTCCGCATAAAAGTCGATTTTCCGCATCCGCTCGAGCCCTTAAGTATAAAAAGTCTTGTGACATTTTTAAAGCATTCGTCGAAAAGCGATTTAAAGCCGTTGCGCGTATTACTTGCCGCAAAATATTCCATAAAGCATCACTCCGTATATATAATGACCTACCTTTTAACCATTTTATGCAAAAGAAAAGAGAACGGTTTATTTTTTTATTTTGATATGATAAAATAAAATATAAAAAAGCAGTACAGTTTTTTGTAATTTTGCCGTCTTATAGGGTAACGGGAGGTGCGTTATGAAAGACGAAAAAAATTTTTTATCCGACGAAGCGATAATAAAGCTTTATTTCGACCGCGACGAGACGGCAATAAACGAAACCGACAGAAAATACCGACAATATCTTTTTTCGGTCGCCTATAACGTTTTGTGCAACGAATCCGATTGTGACGAATGTCTAAACGATACCTATTATCGCACTTGGAACGCGATACCGCCGACAATACCCAAGGCGTTGAAGCTTTTTCTTGCAAAAATCACGCGAAATCTTGCATTTGACCGATATGACGAAGCAAAGCGCTTAAAAAGAATACCGGCCGAAATGTCCGATTCACTTTCGGATTTCGAAGAATTTCTTTCCGACAAAAAGACCGTCGACGAGGAATTGGAAGCCAAAGAAATCGGCAGAATCATCAGCGATTACTTAAAGCATACCAACGATAAAAGACTTTATATTTTCATAAGCAGATATTACTTTGCGATGCCGATAAAGGACATTGCAATCAAGATGAGCTGCAGTGAATCGTCGGTAAATAAGGAAATAAGGGCGATCAAGGACGAGCTTTTACAAAAACTGAATGAAGGAGGAATCGATTTATGAGCAAAAAATTATTTATTAAATCGGTCGGTCAAATCGACGATGAATTACTTGAACGATTCAATGAAATCGATAATCGGCTTTCGCAAAAGCGATCCTACAAGCCGTTGATTTTAAAAATAACAGCAATCGCCGCTTGCTTTTGTGTTATTATCGGCTCGGTGCTTGCCGCAATATATTCCGAATCTCCCGAAATACCAAACGTAAGCGACCCCAAAATTTCCACGCCCAACACCTCCACACCCGACACATCCGCCCCCGACGTCTCCGACGATACGATTTCAAGCGGCAATAATTACGTTGTCGGCGAAGATAACTCGGTCTTTATCGATAATTACGACAAAGTTATTAACGAGCCGTCATCCTCCGGTCCTTCGGCGAACAAGCCGGATTCGCTTTACAGTCTATACCCCAACGGTATGATCGTTGTCGCAAAAGTAGAGAGCTTTATGCCCGACACCTACGTTTATCCGGGCGACTTTACCTCGAAATGGGGATATCGCGTATTGAAGCTGACGGTTAAAGAGGTTATCGTCGGCGAAAACGTACCGAACGAGCTTTATTATCTGCTTCACGGCTCAAGAGATCCCGATCTTCGCGAATACGATGATATTATTTTCGCATTCCGTCAAGCAGGGGTTGGCAAAATGGTTCTTATAAACCGCGAAAAAAAACGTGTGGAAGCGTTTGAAAACCTCGTTTTTGACCATATAATGCGGGGCAGCGTTATTGCATATAACGACGGAAAATGCGATACAAGTATTTTTGACAAAAAGGGATTTGAGAGCGACAAATATTTTCTTGAACACTCTATGCAGGGCGACATTGAAAACGAGTACGATTGCCCTATAAAGCAAAAAAATTCGCTTGAGGTAACGATTGAAAAGTTAAAAGAGTTCGTTAACCTCTTAAGCGATACTTACGATAATCAACAGCATCGCTTTACTCTTAAATCGGATTTTACGGTTGACGGAGCCGACGAGGCTTTTGAGTACGTCGAGCCGTTCGAAAACGGATATTTCGCCCAACACGAATTTTCGGTCGATTCAACAAGCTTCGTCCGTATAATCAACGGCTTTTTTACCAACGAAAAAATATTCGTTTCAACGCTTGAAAGCGAAGGCGTTGTCGATTCGGGAGTAAGGTTTTCGAACGACGATATTAAAAACGCGCCCGATATCGGACGCTTTATGAAAAATTTTGATTTTGACTCGCTTATACCAAGCCACACCGAAAACGCATCGTCGCTTGAATTGGGCTCGCGCCGTGTGTCCGGAAAATACGTTAAGAACGGAGATGCCGTATACGGCGTGGTGCGAATATATTGGACGCTTTGGTGCAATGACGATGAATATGTCGAGGACGATGCTTATTACGTCGTCAACCCTGACGGCTCGGCAACGCTTTATGAACGCGATGAATTAAAAGCGCTTATCGGCGACGATGGAATAATACGGAAATTTAATTATAACGAGCCAATACCCGTATTTTACGCATAACAAAAAAGCAGGACTGCAAAGTCCTGCTTTTTGCATTTTATTAGAAATTCTGGTTGTGTGCTTCGCGGATGATTGCGAGCTGTTGGCGAACCTGATAAAGCTTGATATCGTGTTCTCTGCCTTCGGTAAAGAGGGCATAGATTTGATCGTAATAGGTTTGAACGGCGGCAATAAAGGGTGCTTGGGGGTCGCCGTCCCAAGATTTTTCATACCAGGTAAGAGATTCGCCGCAGTATGCGGGAAGCTTTTCTTCGCCCATCGTGAGCGATTCGCGGATAAGGTGCTGTTCGGGCGCTTCTTCTTCCTTGAAGAACTTCCAATCGATATGCGCCATATTGCCCTTAAGAGTACCGCGTGTGCCTTCTACCTTATAGGTATAAGCGGGATAAGCATCGCACGAGGAGATATCGAGGTCGATAATAGGTCTGTTGGGCGCTTTGAGGATAAGCTTGCAATAGTCTTCTGCATCGCCGAAGGTGTTGCAACGGTCCATATGGCTGAATACGGTAGGCATTCCGTCATAATAATCCAAAAGGTTAAGCGCTTGGTCAAGCGGGTGAGGGCCTGTGTTTGCAAGGTTACCGCCGTTAAGATCAAGACAGCACTGCCAGTCCCAACGTCTTGCGAAGTTGTTGAACTGGATACCGATATGAACGATTCTTCCCAATTCGCCCGATGCGATAACTTCCTTTACCTTAAGGAAATAGTTAGCGAAACGGCTTTGTTGGAAAACAAGAAGCTTAAGTCCCTTGCTTTCTGCAAGAGCAACGAGAATATCATATTCTTCAACGGTGGGAACGAAGGGCTTTTCGCAAAGAACGTTAAAGCCGTGCTCCAAAAGGTCCTTTGTTACCGCAAAGTGGAAATTGCTGGGAAGTGAATTAACCACAAGGTCGATATCGTCGCGGTTTAAAATTTCCTTGTAATCGGCATAAACGTCACAGCCGTATTCCTTTGCGGCTCTTTCGCGGCGAATCTCCATTTGGTCGACTACCGCAACGACCTTAAAGCGTTCCGTGTCCTTTTTAAGATGCAAGCCGTGAATATCGCGGCCGCTTCTGCCCTGACCGAGTATAGCAATGCGGATCTGTTCCATAATCTAAAGCTCCTTTTCGGAAAGTTTTTACAATACAATAATATCAAACTATTTCCGAAAAGTAAAGAAAAATATTGCGATTCTACCCGTTTTTTTGCAAGGACAGCGTAACCGACCCGTATTTGCCGTCCTCGCGCAGGAAAAATTCCAAAGCACCGTCGCGCAGGACAAAAAGCTCAAGATCCGTTTTCTTAAATTTATCCTTTTCCAACGTTTCCGACAGCAGCTTAAGCAAGTCCTTCTTCGGCATAAAATAATGCGCCTTACATTTCGTTCCGAAATCCCTTTCCCAAACCTGTGTTTTTCGCTCTGTGCTCGGCGGGTCGAATCCGTTACAGACCGAAAGGTCGGTAATGACCGACAGATATTTTTCGTCAAGCCGCGTTATCTCGTATTTCATCAATGCCGAAAACGGGACGAATCCTTCGGGATTTGCATTATAAACCTCTTTCACTTTTTTCGAAAGCTCGTCAACGGCATACCTTTCAAACGCTTCCGCAAGATTTTTGTAAAAATCCTTTGCAAAAAGCTGCATACAGTCCTTTTTGCCGCAAACAAGATTGGGATAGCGCAGATTGATCCTGACAAGACAGATACCGTTATCAAGCACCTCCCTTTTTACCGTCGCTTCTTCGATACAAAAGCTTTTTTTCTTCGTCAACAGCATAATTTCATCACCGAAGACATTTTATTCGCGTGCTTCACCTTTAATGCCTTTTATCATCGCCTTTATTTCGACCGACGAAACCAAGACCGCAAGCGGAACGCTCAAAAACGCAAACTCGGCACCCGCGGAATCGAAAATGATAAACACGGCGCAAAGCATTACTCCGACCACCGAAGCGCAAAAGCGCTTAAAGCGTCCGGTTTTCGCAAAGCAGGCGAATGCAACGCACGAGGATACGGGGCAGACGAATGAAGCTATCATCTCCGCCGCCGATGAATCTGCAAACGGCTCCCGAAGAGCAGTTGAAAATGAAATCACCGTAACGAATACCGCAAAAAGCGCAGAAACGAAAAACAAAGGCGTCGCAAGCCTGAATGCCGCATCCGACCTGACAGCCGCAACACAGGAGACAACAAGGCATATCGCCGCAAAAACGAATGCGCCAAACAAAGTCAAGACACCATTCGAAACGGTAACGAGCGATGCAAGGCGCATAATGACCGACAGAAAAAACAACGGTGTTAACATAAGCGCCGCTTGGCGTCCGACAAATTTTATCAACGGTAAAAGCACCAATATCTGCAACAGAGCAAACGGTGTTGTCGCACCGCCGTAGGACAGCGAAACGAAGGTCGACGCAAGCGGCAACAAAGCGCAAAAGGCATTCATT
>JAZRTE010000083.1:0-2766 GCA_045651785.1 Eubacteriales bacterium
TGGGATAGAGCGCGGTGAAATCAATCGCTTCGTTTGCCGTATTGAATAAATAACGCTCGGCCGGTGATACTTCGACCGTGTAAACGTAGTTTTCTTCCTGTCTTATAAAAAGCTCAAGACATACTTTTTGGTATTCGATATATTCTTCGGTGTATTTTGCAAGCTGCGGCGAAAATTCGCATTTGACCTCATTCAACGCAGAAATGCAATCATCCAAGCTCTTTGAGCAGTGAATGATTATTCTGAAAATATCAAGCTCGGGAAACTCAAAATTACTTTCCTTTATTGCGTTTTTCAAGGTGTTCGAGGGTATTAGCGAAACTATTTTATCGTGTGTTTCTTTATTCATTCATTCTCCTCTTAATTTTTTAGCCGCTTCCTCGCGTTGCTTACTTATTTGCGTCCACGAGGGCAATTTGTTCGAGATGACGACCAAATCGGCAAGGTGGGTGGGAATATCTATCTTTTGCGGACAGATGTTGACACAGCTTTGGCAGTTAATGCAGGATTTGGGTTGACGTGATTCGGGGTAAGCATCGATACGCATCGTGATATTCGTTGTGGGGGCTATGCGCATTTCGTTATAAAATTCAAGCATTTTCGGTATATCTATGCCTTGCGGACAGCCGTCTACACAATAGCGGCAGGCAGTACACGGTACCGAATTTTTAAGTCCCTCGGCAATTTCCAGAATAAGCGCCTTTTCATCGGCGTTAAGCGGTTTCGATTCATTAAAGGTTTTGATATTGTCGGTCAACTGAGCCATATTCGACATACCGCTTAATATCATCGTTACGCCTTTAATATCCTGCAAGAAGCGGAATGCGAACGCGGCGACCGATTCATCGGGACGTTTTTCCTTTAAGAGCGCGGTTGATTGCTCGTTAAGGTTTGCAAGCTTACCGCCGCGGACGGGCTCCATTACCCAAACGGGAATGTTATAGGATGCCAAAAGCTCGCACTTTTCCTTTGCGTTTTGGAGAGTCCAATCGAGGTAATTGAGCTGTATTTGGCAAAATTCCATCACGCCCGAATATTCATCGAGAAATTGCTTCATAATTTCGATACTGCCGTGAGTGGAAAAGCCCAAATGCTTTATTCTTCCCTGCTTTTTTTGCTCGACAAAGTAATCGATTATGCCCCATTTTTCGTCCTTGTATACGGGGAGCGAATTTTCATAAACGTTGTGAAGCAGATAAAAATCGAAATAATCGACCTTGCACTTTTTCAATTGGTCCTCGAAGACTATTTTGGGGTCATAGCTTGACGAAATTTGGTGTCCGGGGAATTTATCGGCAAGATAAAAGCTGTCACGCGGATAAGAAGACAGTATTTCTCCTATCACGAGCTCACTTTCGCCGTTGTGGTAGGGATAAGCCGTATCGAAATAATTAACGCCGTTTTTGATCGCGAGATCGACCATTTCGCGCGTTAGCTCTTTATCTATTTCGCCCCCTTCAAGTGTCGGGAAACGCATACAGCCCATTCCCAAAAGCGAAAGCGATTTGTTTTGAAATTCGGTGAAAATCATTATTTTCTCCTTTTCTTATTCTTGTTAAGCGTCAACGCTTCTCCTATCTCTTCGCCGAACACCCCAAGTCCGCAATCGTCCTCGGTAACAAGCGAAAGAACAGTTACGCCGACCAATATTGCTATACCAAACCCACCGAACGAAATGTCGCGCAGGATATGTCGCTTGTTTACGTTTACGGTAAGAGCGCAGACATATACCCAAACGAGTGCTTCTATCAGGCAGAAGAAGCCAAAGCTGAAGAATATGGCGCCGTTAATTACCCAAAACACTATTGAAAGCACGGTAAGTATCGCCGCAATCACGCCGAATACAATAAGGATAAGCTTTTTTGAGTCTTTGAAACGATATAACAGCAGACACATAACCGCTATAAGCAGCATGACCGCAAGTAAAGAAAAAACCATCTGAATCATATCAAGCGGAATTTTGCCATACGCATAATACGAAGAAATACCCAAGCCGATACCGACCGAATTCATTATAAGGGATACGACGTATAAAGGCTCGTGATTCTTGGCGATGATATGTATCGGGATCGCAATACAGGCAAGGCAGAAGGTATAGATAACGCCCTCCAATTCCCAGGTTAAAAGATACCTCCCCAAGAGCACTGCACCCAGTATGATAAGAAGTGAAATACAGGAATATAGCGATATCAAAAGCGGCTTGATGCCGTTGTTGCGGTATTTTAGCATTTTCTTTCCTACTTTTCCGAAACAAGCTCGGTCATTTCTTTGCGTTTTTTGGGGCGGAGGGTATCCTTTTCGTCGGCATAGCCGAGCGTTATAACAAGGCGGACGGGATGATCGAGGTCCAAAAGCGAGAGCGATTTGTTTTGAAATTCGGTGAAAAGCATTATTTTCTTCTTGAAGTTTATTCGAATACATTATATCACACACGTTTTTACTTTTCAACCGCAAAATGGCGAATATAGCTGAAAAAGGACTTTCTTTCGAAAGTCCTTTTTCTGTCTATGGGCTACAAAAAAGATATTTTCAGAAGTTTTGCATATAATTTCAAACTATCACATAATCGTTAACTTTTTAGTGAAATCGTTCGCTTACGCTCACGGTGAAATAATTTACTCCGTGAATTGTGAAATATTGCTCCCGTTGGTCGCAATGTGAAATAAAATTCGCCTCCTCACATTTGCGGAGCAAATATTTCACAGCGAAGCTATTTCACTTGGCGAAGCCAAATTTCACTCGCCGCAGGCGAATTTCATTGAAAAA
>JAZRTE010000084.1:0-11026 GCA_045651785.1 Eubacteriales bacterium
AACCTTTCCTCCGCATGAACAAGCCTTGATAGCATTTTCTGCGAGATTATAGAACAGCATTGAAAAAAGTGTTTTGTTGCCCGTGACAGTTACAGGTACGGTGTTGCAGGTAATCTCTACCTCTGCATTTTTGGCTCTCATTTGGAGTTTTTCTGCTACATCAGTAATAACTGATTCGAGATTGGTGTCAGCCATTTCGATTTTATTTTCACGTATAAATGCACTGTCAAGAAGAAGCTCCGATATTTTTTGAAGTCGTTCTGATTCGGAAATAATATATTTTGCGGCAATGATCCGACGTTCTTCTGAGATATTTGCTTTTTCGATGTATTCTGCATATCCATGAATACTTGTGAGAGGGGTACGCATTTCGTGCGCCATATTGTCAACAAGCATTTGCTTGCGCTTGGCGTCGGTTTCAAGCGTTTCGAACTGCTCGTTTATCTTGTCAAGCATCGCGTTGAAGCTTCTTGCAAGAAGCGTAAATTCATCGTTGCCTTGCTCGACCGCTCTTACCGAAAAATCGCCCGATTCAATGGTTTCGGTGGTTTTGCGGAGCCGCTCCAACGGGGTTGAAAGCTTTTTAAGAATGAAATAAAGGCAAACCGCCAAAACGGTCGAAACACCTAATGCCGTAGCAACGTAGGTTATCATAAGCGATTTGAATTCGTCATCGACCGACGAGATATTTTTGCCGAAAACAAGCTCGTATTCACCGTTGCAAACCGAAGCTGAAATGATGATATGGCGTTTGTCGTTTATTTCGGTGTGCAAAAGCGAATCGGTCGGCGCTTCGATATTTTCGGTATAATTTTTATACAAGGTACTTCCGTTTTTATTAAAGGAAAGCATTATGCCCTTGCTTTTGTAATGCGAGCCGAAGGTCTGCATCAAAAGCGTAGGACTTGCATTTTCGTTCATTTCCATCAGGTCGCTGTAATCGCGCTCGAAGGACATCGCAACGTAATATTGCTCTGCCGATGCGGTCGCCTCTGCCGCAGATACGTTTTTGCTGTGGGTATATACCGTCAGCGAAAGAATACCGATATTTATACAGAACAAAAACAGAATAAGCGTGAAGATATAGGTCTTCTGCCAAAATCTCATTTTCATATTTCAAGTCTGTAGCCGGTTTTGTAAACCGTTTGCAAGCGGTTCGAAATGCCTAACTTTTGGCGCAGTCTTTGAACGTGCACGTCGACGGTACGGCTGTCTCCTTCATAGTCAAATTCCCACACAAGATATAAAAGCTTTTCGCGTGTGAGCGCAAGATTTCGGTTGTTTATAAATGCCTCCAAAAGGTCGAATTCCTTTGGTTTGAGCATTATCTCTTTGCCGTTTTTGAAAACGCGGCGGTTGTCGAACATAACCTTGATATCGTCAAATTCAAAAACGGTCGCTTCGCCCTTTGTTCTGCGAAGCACTGCTTTGACTCGCTCGACAAGCTCGATAATGTCAAACGGCTTGGTGATGTAATCGTCTGCGCCCTTTCGAAGTCCTTTTATCTTGTCGTTTGCAGTTGCCTTTGCGGTGACGAAAATAACGGGTGTGCCCTTTATATATTCGATAATATCAAATCCCGAAAGCTCGGGAAGCATAACGTCGAGTATCAGCAGATCGTATTTGTTCGCTAACGCCTCGTCAAGACCGCTTTTTCCGTTAAATTCCTGAAAGCATTCGTGTCCGACAAGCTCAAGATTGAATTTTATAAGATCGCTTATTGCTTTTTCATCTTCAATTATAAGTATTTTTGCCATTTCCGAGCATCTCCTTTCGATATTCTTATACTACCTAATTGTTGCCAACTTGTATACAAAAACGACCGCCTTTGTTTTAAAAACGGTCGTAGTGATTTTATTCGGGCATCATTTCGGTATAGTCATAAATATAATCAACGCAAAGCTCGGTTATCTTTTCCTTGTTCTCGGCATTTGCTTCGTCGAAAATGCCGACAACGTCATAACCTGCATTCACTGCGGTGATAAGGGCATAATAATTGTCCTCGAAGACCAAAACATCTTCCTTGGTGCAGCCGAATTTTTCGGTCGCAAGGTCGTAAATAGCGGGCGAACGGCGTTTGGACGTGCCGACAGCGGTGCAATCGAGCGCAAATTCAAAATAATTCAAAAAGTCGGGGAATCGCTCGAAAAAGTGCTTCGACAAAACGTTGGGCGTGTCGGTTGCGAGGCACATTCTTATTCCGTTTTCCTTAAGATAGTCCAAAAAATCAATAGCGGTGGGCTTGAAATCGATAACGGTGGCATATTTTGCCGCCATATAATCGCCGTGGGAGGCATATTGCGACTTATCCTCGCCCGTAAGCGACCACCAATACTGCATCGAATCGACAAGGGTTCCGTCCATATCGAAAATGAACGCTTTTTTGTTTTTTATATATTCTTTGTTTTGGTTAAGAATTTCGTAAGGATTCACTTTTTTACCTCTCGGTGCATTTAATATACCGTATAATACCATATATGTGCAAAATATTCAATAATAAACGAAAAAAATAGAGGGAAAAATGCGAAATAATACTTGAAATGAGCAAAACGGGGTGATATAATAATAAGAACTAATTTTCGGAGGTATATCGACTTATGGCGATAAAAGAAACCTTAACACGAGTTTGTGATATTTTTTCAAATCCTGAACAGTTCGGTGGTAAGAACGTCCGTCTCGGCGGTTGGATAAAGACCATCCGCTCGTCCAATGCTTTTGGCTTTATCGAGCTTAATGACGGTACTTGCTTTAAGAATATCCAAATCGTTTTCGAAAGCGAAATTATTGATAACTATAAAGAAATTTCCAAGCTTAATATACCTGCATCCATCATCGCGGAAGGCGTGCTTGAGCTTACCCCCGGTGCAAAGCAACCCTTTGAGCTTAAGGCAAAGGCTATTGAGGTGACCGGTGAATCTACTCCCGATTATCCCATCCAGCCCAAACGCCATTCTTTTGAATTTTTGCGTTCGGTGGCGCATCTCCGTCCCCGCGCAAATACCTTTAACGCGGTATTCCGCGTACGCTCGGTTGCGGCACAAGGTATTCACCGCTTCTTTGCGGATAAGGGCTTCGTTTATGTAAACACCCCCATCATCACCGCGAGCGACTGTGAGGGCGCAGGCGAAATGTTCAAGGTAACCACCTTGGATATGGATAATCCTCCCCGCAACGATAAGGGCGAGATCGATTATTCCAAGGACTTCTTCGGCAAGGCGGCAAACCTTACCGTTTCGGGTCAGCTTGAAGCGGAATGCTTTGCGCTTGCTTATGCAAACGTTTACACCTTCGGTCCGACCTTCCGTGCTGAAAACTCCAACACCGCGCGTCACGCGGCGGAATTCTGGATGATCGAGCCCGAAATCGCGTTTGCCGATCTCGAGGACTATATGACTCTTGCCGAGGAAATGACGAAATACGTCATCAGATACGTGCTTGAAAGATGCCCTGCAGAAATGGATTTCTTTAACAAATTCATCGATAAGGGTCTTCTTGACCGCTTGAATGCGCTCGTTAACAGCGATTTTGTCCGCGTAAGCTATACCGAAGCGGTTGAAATTCTCAAAAACAGCGGCGTTAAATTCGATTATCCCGTTGAATGGGGCTGTGACCTTCAAACCGAGCACGAACGCTATCTTACCGAAACCGTTTTCGGCAAGCCTACCTTCGTAACCGACTATCCCAAGGAAATCAAAGCGTTCTATATGCGCCTTAACGACGACGGCAAAACCGTTGCGGCGGCGGATATGCTTGTTCCCGGTGTCGGTGAGCTTATCGGCGGCTCGCAAAGAGAAGAACGACTTGACCTTCTCGAAGCGCGTCTTGCAGAGCTCGGACTCAACAAGGAGGATTATTGGTGGTATCTCGACCTTCGCCGTTACGGCGGTGTAAAGCACGCCGGCTATGGCTTGGGCTTTGAACGTCTTATTATGTATATCACCGGTATCACCAACATCCGCGACGTTGAACCCTTCCACAGAACAACTGGCAGCGCAGAGTTTTAAGAAAACCCCAAAAACACAAGTGTTTTCGGGGGACGCATTCTCGCGCCTCGCTCACCGCTCGCGGACATCATAGGTATAAAAATCCACGGGGTCCCCAAAAACGCTTGTCGTTTTTTGGGGCAAAAGGCGCATGTCGCGGATTTTTATATAATTTTTATTGTATAACTCAACTGCGGAGAAGCCGCAATATCGTAATAACCTTATAAAGAGGTATCCTAACATGAACAAGAAACAACAGTTAATCGAACAATTCGAAAAATATAAGGCAATGGGTCTTAAGCTCGATATGTCGCGCGGTAAGCCCTCGGCAGAGCAGGTTTCCACAATGGAACGTCTTCTTACTGCGGTAAAGACCAATGAAGAATGCTTTTCCGAAACCGGAAGCGACTGCCGTAACTATGGCGGTCTTGACGGCATAAACGAAATGAAGCGCCTGCTTGGTGAAATGCTCGGCGTCGGCTCCGACCATATTATCGTCGGCGGTAACTCGAGCTTGAACCTTATGTACGATACGGTTGCACGCTGTATGCTTCACCCCGTTGAAGACGGTTGTAAGCCTTGGTCGAAATATGAGCAAATCACCTTCCTTTGTCCCGTACCCGGTTATGACAGACATTTTGCTATCTGCGAATTTTTCGGTATCAAAATGATCAATATACCTCTTAACGAGGACGGCCCCGATATGGATATGGTTGAAAAGCTTGTTTCGACCGATGAAACCGTAAAGGGTATGTGGTGTGTGCCCAAGTATTCCAACCCCTCGGGCTATACATATTCCGCAGAAACCGTTCGCAGAATAGCTTCGATGAAGCCCGCGGCAAAGGATTTCCGCGTGTTCTGGGATAATGCTTACGTGCTTCACGATCTTACCGATTCTCCCGACGAGCTTGTCGGGATCTTCTCTGAAGCCGAAAAATACGGTAACGAGGCTATGTTCTTCGAATTCGCATCCACCTCGAAGATAACCTTCCCCGGCTCGGGTATCTCCTGCATCGCCGCAAGCCCGCGCAATATCAAGCGCATCCTTAACGCGTTGAAGATTCAAACCATCGGTCACGATAAGCTCAATCAGCTCCGTCACTCGCGCGTGTTTAAGTGCTATGACGATATCGTTGCGCAAATGAAGGTTCACATGAACATCATCCGCCCCAAGTTCCAAATCATTTACGAAGCGTTTGAAAACGGCTTCGAGGGCTACGATAACGTTACCTGGACCATCCCCAACGGCGGTTACTTCTTCTGTCTTTCGCTCCCCAACGGCACTGCAAAACGCACCGTTGAGCTTTGCAAGGAGGCAGGACTTATCGTTACTCCCGCAGGCGCGATGTTCCCCTACGGCATCGACCCCGAGGACAGCAAATTGCGTATCGCTCCCACCTTCCCGTCCTGCGATGAGCTTGCTGTCGCCGCCGACCTTTTAACCGTCTGCGCACGTCTTGCTATCGAAGAAAAATACGGCGAATAATTAAATATGCATAAGAAAAAAGCTTGCCCGATAAGGCAAGCTTTTTTGTATAGCTTTGTTCTATTCGGCTTCTGCAACGCACTCTTTTAAAATGCGAACAAGCTCGGAGCTTTCATTTGAAAGGTCGCTTAGTTCATAAAAACACATGTGGTTTTCAAATTCCGGCTTTAGTTTTTCGTATTCGTCTGATGAAGGAAGTTGATCTTTTTCAAGGACATAATTAGATAAGGCGTTTACCATAAATATATGATCTTCGATTTTAAAACAAATCTCATAGTTGTCTTCGCCTGCATAGCGCACAATGTACATATCTACACCTTCTTTGGTGTATTTATATGCTTTTGTGCCCGTTGCTTTGTTAAATTCTTCGATTGAGTTGTATATATCTATTTTATCCTTGCCCCATTGACCAACGTACACTCTCCATGGCTCAAGATCTTTTTCTTCTGCCGATAAAGGATAAACGTTTAAATATGCTTTGAGAGAATTAACAGAATAGTGGTCGTCATGAGGTATGACTGATGTAATCTCGAAGCTTTGGAATAGCTTTGAAAGATCTATCAGTTTCGGATATGCCGTCGAATAGTCTGATATAAAATTTTCTATGCTGTCATAAAGGGATTGGGAGGTTTCTGAAATAATTACATCGGATTCGTTTGATGAAAAATTCGATTCGTTATAATCGGAATCCGAATAAACACTTGCATCGAAGTCATCCGAATTTTGTGAAATGTGGGAAATATCAGAAATGGATTCGCTTGTAATATCTTGAATGTTTTCTTGGGGTGCACAAGCCGCAACCGATAAACATAAAAATACGGATAGAGAGAAAATAAGTGATTTTTTCATACTTGCTCCTTTCATACTTTTAAAGACTTCGGTGAAATGATATGGTCGATAAATATTCTATATAAATAATATCACACCGAAAATGCGGTTGTCTATAGTAAAGCAAGCGCGTTAACAATATTCTGCTTTTTGCATAAAAATCAACTGCCGAATAAAAATATTGCGGCAGTTGATTTGTTTATTACTTATAAAACCACATGGGGTCGACGAATACTCCGTCGATAGAAACGGCATAGTGGAGAACGGTTTTGCCGTTGGTAAAGCCGCTTTGTGCTGCGGTGCCGATAATTTCGGCGTCGGTGAGGGTGTAGCCGACACGGACGTTAAGGCTTTCGAGGTGGTAATAATAGGTGTAAATACCGTAGCCGTGGTAAACGACGACCGTATTGCCCGTAGGAGCAAGATTACCGTTGCCGCCGACCTTTTAACCGTCTGCGCACGTCTTGCTATTGAAGAAAAATACGGCGAATAATTAAATACGTATAAGAAAAAGGTTCACTTAACGGTGAACCTTTTTTGTTGTTTATTTAGCTTTTTCAATGCAGTCCTTTAAAACGCGAATAAGCTCTGACTCTTGTGTATAAATGTTCATGGTTTCTAATACAGCCGTATTGTTTTCAAATTCAAGTTTTAGAGTTTCGTATGCAGACGGTTCCATGAATTTGCTACCTGATTCAAAGAATTCGCTCTCTCGGAACCGAAAATTCTTAGAACCTGAAATTTTAACTGCGTAACCGTCGATAACAAAACATACGTTAATCGTACCGCCTCCATTTAAATCTGCCCAATACACGTCAATTCCTTCTTTATAATACTTGTATGCCGTATTTCCTTTTTTGTTCATTTCTTCGTGAGAATCACATATGGTGACGTTTTTCGAAAGTGCAGTATTGAGCACTAAATGAAACGGGGCAAAGGCTTCTGTTTCTTTCGGTAATTTACATATAGCTATACCGTATAAATCCGTGGCTGCGATGGTTATCGTGTTTTTCTGGCCGTTGTAATTGGAAAACCAGCAGTATTTAAAATCCAAGATAGAGTCAAGTGCAGAAAGATCGGGGTATTCGCTTGCTGCATCAGGATCGCTTGCAAGCAATTTTTCTATTGCTGGGAAGTATTCGTAATAGGGGAAGAAATTTGCGTCGTTGTTATTTTCTTTGCTTGTGGTGACGATACTGCTTTCAAAAGTGATTTCATCATCACTTTCCGTAAAATTGTGTATAGACGACTCTTCTTGTTTGCTAATTTCCGACATTGTTGAATTAACAGAATTTGTAGTGGCCGATTGATCGTTACAGGATATTAGAATGCTAAACGTGAGTGTTAACGCGATGAAAATCAAAAAAGTTTTTTTCATTTTTAAACCTCCGCTTATTCATGGTTGAATTCATTGTGATGTTGATGTATTTGCACTTAAAGCCGATAAATATTCTATATAAATAATATCACACCGAAAATGCGGTTGTCTATAGTAAAGCAAGCGCGTTAACAATATTCTGCTTTTTGCATAAAAAAAGAACTGCTGTATTGTTGGTTACAGCAGTTGAATTTGTTTATTACTTATGAAACCACATGGGGTCGACGAATACTCCGTCGATAGAAACGGCATAGTGAAGAACGGTTTTGCCGTTGGTAAAGCCGCTTTGTCCCGCAGTGCCGATAATTTCGCCGTCGGTGAGGGTATAGCCGACACGGACGTTAAGGCTTTCGAGGTGGTAATAATAGGTATAAATACCGTAGCCGTGATAAACGACGACCGTGTTGCCCGTAGGCGCAAGATTGCCGCTGAAAACGACCTCGCCCGCTTGCGCGGAACGAACCGAGCTTCCCGCATCAAGCTCGTAAACCACGCCCTCGCAAACTCGCTCTCCCGTGTCGCCCGTTGTGTTTGCGGAGCCGAGGTTGACGGGTTGACCGTAGGTAAAGGCAGGGGTGCTGTTTTTATTTACAGGCAAATGCAATTCGCTTTCGGCATAATTAAAATAATCGGTTTCGGGTCGTTTTTCGGTTGCGCCGGCAAGCGCCGTTTTGAATTCCTCCATCTTTTCGGTCGAGAGCATCGAGTAATATTGCGTTTCTGTTATTTCAATAGGAGTCCAAGCATCGTTTTTGCGCTCGGTGATAACGATATCATTTTTGACACTGCCGACACCGGTGGTTATTTCAAGCGAATGAACGCCCACACCGTTGGCAAGACCGACGGGTAAAAGCGCAACACCCTTGCTGTTTTCGGTAATTCCAAAGCCGATCTGAGGGATCTTCATCGAGGTCTTAAGACCGATCGTTTCGTCGTTGTTAAGGTGGGTTGCATCGACAACGATAACCTCGCCGAGTGAAAATTCGGTTTTTTGAAGTTCGACGATTGCGGGAATATCGTAAAGTATCTTGAACTTATATTTCGCCTTGCCCGATGCCTGCGCGCCGTTTAATTCGCTCCATTTAACGGTAAACGAAACGTTAAGAAGCGTATCGAACGAAAGGTTAAGCTCGGAAATATCGCTTATCGCATATTCGCTTCCGTTGTCGGGGATATAAGAAATGTCGGTCATTTCATAGGGGCGAACAATGCCGTCGGGAGTGAAATCGAGCTTGTTGTCAAGACCTTTAAGGATTATATAGGTTTCTTCGCCCGTTGCAAGCTTGTCGGGCGCATAGGTATATTCATTTCCGTCGGTCTTGAAATATTTCCATTCGCATTCGACGGGGTTAACGGCAAACTTGTTTTCTCCGCTTATGACCGAAAGCTCGGGAAGAAAATAATCGGCATAAAGATAATCAAATTCGCTTCTCAAAAGAAAGCTCTTCGCGGTTTCGGTATCGAGCACAAAATATTTGCCCTCGGGATCGACAAGCAAACAGCCCGAAAGGTTAAGCGAGGGATAAAAACGGTATTCCGAGGGAGAATCTCCCGAATAAAGGGTTATCAAAACAGGTATTTCCTTCGAAACGTCGCGCATTGCCGTTTTTATCGGAAGTGCGTTTTTGCACATATCAACGAAAAAGGTGACCTCCTCGCCGTCGGTATAGAAAATTTCATCCGACATAGGCGCATCGAACGTAACTCGGTCAACGCTGTCGAGCGAGGTATAATATATCAAAAAGCAAAGTATGACGGCAAGCGGCAGGCAGAAAAACGCTACGAGCAAGCCGTTGCTTCTTTTTTTACGGTTACGTGCCATTAATATTCCTCCAACGTCAAAAACGACGTAAAAAATACATATTTCTACATCTTTATTTTATAACATACGTCGGCTTTAGTCAATAGTTTTTTCTCGTTTAAGAATTCCGTTTTTTGGGAATAATTAACGCGAGGTGACGGTATGGGCAATGCCTTTGACGATTTTAAAAATACAATAGTTAATATTTTTGCGGATTGCGAGGATTTCGTTTGCAGAGAAAGCGGGCGGGACGGCGCAAGGTTTGCCTTGATGTTTATCAAGGGGATAACCGCACGCGATTTTATTTCCGAGCGTCTGCTTCGCCCCTTGCAGCTTGCCGATATGGATGATTTTAACGGCGATTTCGGCAATATTGTCGAAAGTCCGAATTTATCGACGCCGAGCGATGCGAAAGCGGCGGCGCAATCGGTTGCGATTGGCGAGGTTATAATAATCGCCGAGTGCAAAAACGGCTTTTTCGTAACGCTTGCAAACGCTCAGTATACCCACGGCAGAAGCGTTGACGAGCCCGACAGCGACGTTACCGTGCGCGGCCCGAAGGCGGGCTTTGTTGAGGATGCCGAAACGAATATGGCGCTTATCCGCAAATATATACGCACACCCGATTTGAAATTTATACGCTTTACCGTCGGCGACGTTTCGCAAACAAAGGTCATCGTTTCCTACGTTTCGGGCAGAGCGGAAGATAAGCTTATAAATGATGTGAAGCAACGCATCGCTGACCTGAAGGCTACCGCAATAACCGACAGCGGAAACGTTGCTATGCTGCTCGACGGTGACAAGAACCGCTTTCTGCCGACCTACGGAAGCACCGAAAAGGTCGATAAGCTTGCGTCAAAGCTGATGTCGGGCAGGGTCGCAATAATAGTCGACGGAAGTCCCTTTGTGTTGACCGTGCCGTTTGTTTTTGCCGAAAGTCTGCAATCTGCCGACGATTATCTTCACACGCCTTATTATGCAACCTTTATCCGCACCTTGCGCCTTATTGCGTTTGTTTCATCGATCTTTGCGCCTGCGGTACTTTGTGCGCTGGTCAGCTTTGATTACGCTCAAATGCCGCCCGAATTATACGGCATAATCGCCGACTCGCGCAAGGATATTCCGATTTCGTTCTTTTGGGAGATCGTTGCGATATTACTGCTTTTCGAAATATTGCGCGAGGTCGGTGTGAGAATGCCGCGCTCGGTAGGCGAGGCTGTCGGAATAGTCGGCTCGATAATACTCGGCAACACTGCGGTTGAGGCAGGAATAGTTTCGTCGGTAGGGGTGATTACCGTCGCATTTTCTGCGGTATGCGCCTTTATAACACCTGCATATATGTACGTTATAGTTATCGCGCGGATCGTTTCGCTTTTACTTGCCGAGCTTTTCGGGATTTACGGTTTGGGACTTGCCGCCACGGTTTTACTGCTTATGATTTGCTCTAAAAACAGCTTCGGAACGCCGTATTTGTTTCCGCTGTCTCCGTTTGCCAAAAAGGGTATGCAGGACTTTATCTTCGCGTGGCCGAAAAAAACGCTTGGCAGAAG
>JAZRTE010000085.1:0-9744 GCA_045651785.1 Eubacteriales bacterium
AACAGGCATTCCGTTTGAAATACCGCCGTTTATACCGCCCGAATTGTTTGTGGAGGTATATACCTTACCCGATTCGGTGCAAAAAGCATCGTTTGCATTAGAGCCGAGCATATCCGCAAATGCAAAGCCTGCTCCGAATTCAACACCCTTGATTGCGGGAATCGAAAACAGCGCGTGTGAAAGCATCCCCTCAAGAGTATCAAACCAAGGCTCGCCTACACCGGCTTCAAGACCGATTATCGCAGTTTCAAGAACACCGCCTACCGAATCGCAAGCATCCTTTGCTTTTAATATATTTTCCTGCATTTGTTTTGCTTTATCGTCATCAAGAACGGCAAAGGGCATGCTTGAAAGCATAGTGATATCCTTTTCGATATCACAGAAATCGCGGTCCTTTATTCCTGCGCAGGAAGCAACGTGAGTGCCGATTCTTATTCCCTTTTTGTTAAGCGCGGGTATGATTATTCCTCCTGCCGCAACAAGAGCGGCGGTGATACGGCCGCTGAAATGTCCGCCTCCGCGCGGATCTTCATATCCGCGGTATTTGATATGCGCCGTATAGTCGGCGTGGGAAGGCCGAGCAAGATGGGAAATACTTTCGTAATCGGCAGAGCGCGTATCCTTGTTGGGAATGATTATGCATATCGGTGTTCCCGTCGTATAGCCGTTAAAAACACCGCTGTGTATCTCGAACGCATCGGCTTCGGAACGAGAAGTCGAAATCGCACCCGAAGGACGGCGAAGCTCCAAAAGCTTTCTTATACTGTCATAATCAACGGGAATACCTGCAGGCATTCCGTCGAGCACGCATCCAACCGATCTGCCGTGGCTTTCGCCGAAAATTGTAAGAGTTATATTGTTTCCAAAGGTGTTTTTCATTTCAGATAACCTGCCTTATTATCCTTTCGTATTCCGTAAAGGGCATTTTACGGAATTCAAATTTACCGACCTCGGGCACGTAAACAACGGTAATGTCGTCGCCCTGAAGCTTTTTATCGTTCTTGCAAGCAAGAATGATTTTTTCGCTGTCGCCGACCGAAATTTTATTCGGGAGGTTCAATTTTTCAAGCACTTTTGCGAGTCTAATCCGAACGTTGTCCGAGCACATCGGGAGCATTCCCAACGCAACGCATTCGCCGTGGTAAAGGTTTTTCATTTCATTTTCGGCTTCGATCGCGTGGGCAAGAGTATGACCGAAATTTAAGACTCGGCGCAAACCGCCTTCGCGTTCATCCTGCTCAACGACCGATTTCTTTATCATCAGCGAGCGTTCCGTTATCAAATCAACATTTTCATTGATATTACCCTGCTCGAAAATCATAAAAAGCTCTTCATCGTGAGTCAACGCCATTTTAAGTGATTCGGCAAGACCGTTTGCGATATGCCTTTCGGGTAGAGTTTTTAAGGTTTCGGGATCGATAATTACCCTTTTGGGCGGATAAAAAGCACCGACGATGTTTTTTATACCCATAAAATCGATAGCTGTCTTGCCGCCAATTGATGAATCAACCTGAGAAAGCAAGGTCGTTGGGATATTATAAAAATCGATACCGCGCATATAGGCGCTCGCGACGAAGCCCGAAAGGTCGCCCACAACACCGCCGCCGACCGCAACGATACAGTCCGAGCGAGTAAATTGATATTCAACGAGCTTTGAAAGCAAAAGCTCGAAATTCTTAATGTTTTTCGAGGACTCACCTTGCTCGATCGTAACGACATAAGGCGTTTTACAATTTGATGCGACGGTATTTGAATATTCCTTCGGGACACCGCTGTCGGTAACTATAAGCACCTTGCGAGCAAGGTTTAGGTATTCACCTGTTTTATCAAGCGCACCGCGTTCAAGAATAATATCGTAATTTCCGCACGAGGTTTTTACGGGTATTAACATTTTGCGCCTCCGTAAATGTTTTATATCTTGATTTCTTTTTCGTAGCTTGCGATTATCTTCACGCTGTCACAGCATCCGCGAAGCTCGGCAAGCATTGCCTTGCCCTCAAAGGTACCGAGATTTCCCTCGCCCTCAACGTAGAAATAGTAATCCCAGTTCAGATCCTTGGTAGGACGGCTTTTGAGCGCTCGCAGATTGAAGCCGTGCTCTCCGATTACCGAAACGGCACGTCCGAGCGAGCCTGCGGTGTTTTTGACCGTAAAGAGCATTATAAATCTTTTATCGTTTGCCGCAAAATCGCGATGATTTTTCGAAAAGACGGCAAAGCGAGTAGTGTTATTACTGCTTTCGTTTATATGGCCTTCAAGCTTGATGAGTCCGAATTTTTCAGCCGCCTCTTCGCTTCCGATAGCTGCGATATCGATCCTTCCCGATTCGGCAACCGATTTTGCCGCAACAGCGGTGTTAACCGCTTCGATCGTTTCGAAATTATGCCTTTCTATATATCCCGAGCACTGCCCGAGCGCCTGAGGATGAGAGATGACCTGCTTGATGTCGTCGATGCTCGCACCCTTCACTGCAAGGAGATTTTGAACGATTTCGGCTTCATAGATACCGTTTATATATAGATTTCCGAAGAACGCAAGGTCGAGCACCTTGCCTACGTCACCGTTAAAGCTGTTTTCAACAGGAAGAAGAGCACAATCGCATTCGCCGCTTTCAACAGCCTTATATGCGGAATTGAAATCGGGATAACCGATACAAACGGCATCGGGAAATATTTTTTCTGCGGCGATATTGGCAAAAGCTCCTTCAACTCCGCTGTATGCTACACGCATACCGTCTAAAATGCGGTGCTGAAAGTTTTTCGAGATATCTATCGTACTGCGCAAAAAATCAACGTAATACGGACGGTAATCGTCGGAATCGATCATTTCCGAATTACGCGCGATTATATCGTTTTCTCTTCCCGAATCTTCGATTGGGAGTCCATGCTCTTTTTTATAGTTTGCAACCATTCTGACAGCATCCATCCGTTGCTCGAAAAGACGTGCCATTTCCTTGTCGGTGGCGTTGATTATATTGCGCGCCATATCAAGTTCGTTCATTTTATATTCCCCCAAAATACGTCATCAAAAACAAAAAATCCGCATATCGTATGCCTAAAAAGCATAGCGGATGCGGACTGCTGTTTGTTTTGAACGGAATTAAAAGTTCAGAGCAGACGAGCAGTCCTTTTTAAAATAATAAAAATAGAACGAAAAATTAAGGAACATCTCGTTTACTCCTTTCTCAAAAAATCTTGCTACTATGATAAACCTGAATTTGCGATTTGTCAATAGAAAATTTCGCAATTTGTTAAAATTTTACCCTGATTTTCCCTCAGCTTAGGGCTTTTTGAATTTTTATCGTTTTTTTATTTTAAAAACATACGCAAACAGATTACTTAATTACTATGCGCACTTGATTTTTGTAACAGGATAGTATATAATAACTTAAATATACTTTATCTAAAGGAGAGGATTGCGAATGAAATACTCCGAAATCACGCCTTATATTGCGGAAATGGCTGAAATTTCCAACCGTAACAATCATATTGAGCCCGAAATGTATTTACAGCACAAGGTAAACAAGGGTCTGCGCGATATGAACGGAAACGGTGTTGTGACCGGTCTTACCGAGGTTTCAAAGATCATGGCAAAAACCGTCAACGACAAAGGCGAAACAGTGCCCTGCGAGGGTCAGCTTTGCTATCGCGGTATCGACGTGCGTGAGCTTGTCAACGGATTTCGCAGTGATAACCGTTTTGGCTTTGAGGAAACCGTTTATCTTCTTCTCTTCTCCGAGCTTCCCGATAATGCTCAGCTCGAAAAATTCAGCAAGGAGCTTTCTAAATACCGAAGCTTGCCGAAATCGTTCGTGCGCGATATGATACTTAAGGCGCCCGGTAAGGATATGATGAATATTCTTTCGCGATGCGTGCTTGCGCTTTATGCTTACGATGATAATCCCGATGATATTTCAATCCCTAACGTATTAAGACAAAGCATGCAGATGATCGCCATGTTCCCGTTGCTTGCCGTTTACGGATATCAGTCATACAGACATTATCACCGAGGAAAGAGTCTGCACATCCGTCTTCCGAAGCCGCAATTTTCAACTGCAGAAAATTTTCTGCATCTTCTGCGTAAAACAGGCGAATTTTCCGAGCTTGAAGCGAAGATTCTCGATCTTTCGATGGTGCTTCACGCAGAGCACGGCGGCGGTAACAACTCGACCTTTACCACTCACGTCGTAACCTCATCCGGCACAGACACCTATTCTGCCGTAGCGGCGGCATTGGGCTCGCTCAAGGGCCCGAGACACGGCGGCGCGAATATTAAGGTCGTTAAGATGTTTGAGGATATGAAAAAGAACATCAACGTTAAAAAGACCGGCGAGATCGAAGATTATCTCAAGCGTTTGTTGGATAAACAGGCGTTCGATAATGCAGGACTTATTTACGGTATGGGACACGCGGTATATTCGCTTTCCGACCCGAGATCGGATATTTTGAAGGAGTGTGCAAAGGCGCTTTCTGCCGAAAAGGGACGCGAGGAAGAATACGCTCTTTATGAAACGGTTGCAAGGCTTGCACCCGAAATGATCGCCGAAAAGCGCAAGATGTACAAGGGCGTAAGCGCAAACGTAGACTTTTATTCGGGTCTTATTTACAAAATGCTCAATATCCCCAACGAGCTTTACACTCCTTTGTTTGCTATCTCGCGTATTGCCGGCTGGAGCGCGCACAGAATCGAAGAAATTCAGAATGCAGGCAAGATCATCAGACCTGCATACATAAACGTTTTGGAAGACAAAGAATATTTCCCGCTTAACGAAAGATAAATATACTTTATGAATAAATCAAGACGGATGACGGCTTTTTGCAATCGAACAGGCATTACCGATAGGTGCGACAGGCGTTGGTTTTGGATAGCTTTTTCTTTCCTTGCCGTTTATTTTTCGTACGTCGCTTATGCACAGAATTTTAACCGAGGATATAACTTCGGTCTAATTACCGCGGTTTCTTTTATTCTGTCAGCGGCAATCTGCTTTTTGGGAGTATGTTTTTTCGGCGGTATTGATTTGAAAATTGCTTTGAGAGACCGTAAGATCAAGGCGGCAGTTTTCGCAGCTTGCATTTTTGTTGCGACCCTTACGATATACTTATCATGGCAAAAGGTTTTATACCCCGGTTCGTTTTCACCTGACTCGATAGAGCAATACAAGCAGACGCAATCGGGCGAATACAACGATTGGCACCCCGTTTTGCACACTTGGCTGTTTTTCGGGTTGCCTAATATCTTTTCAAGCTCACCCGCTCTTTTGGTGACGCTTCAATTGGTTTGGTTTTCACTCGCAGTAGCATATTTGTTTTACGTGCTTTATACAGACGGCTGTCCGAAAATTTTTATTGTTGTTTCGTGGGCATATATCGTTTTGAATCCCAACACGGCGTGCATTATGCTTTACCCATGGAAGGACAGCGCTTTCACAATTATGTCAACCGTTATGTTTGCACACTGCGTAAGGATTTACCGCAGTAACGGCAGATGGCTTTTACGTTGGAGCAACACGGTCGCGTTTGCTTTGTTCGCTTTTCTCGCAAACGGAATGAGGCATAACGCAATATTGCTCGTTGTTCCCTTATTTATCATTTTATTCGTATTTGTTAAACAGTCGCGCAGAAGGATCGTTATAGCGGCTTCAATATTTTTTGCACTTACGCTTCTGCTTAAATTTCCTATCTATACAGCGGCAGAGGTCGGTGATCCGAAGCACAGGACTACCGAAGTCATGGGCTTGCCGATGACGGTGCTTGCCGACGTTTATATGAATGATCGCGACGCGCTTGAGAAGGAAGCGGTTGAATTTTTGGATTCACTTGCGACGCAAGCAAGATGGGAAAAGCATTACACCTTCGGAAGCTTTAATTCCTTCAAGTGGTCCGACGGCACGATTTATGACAAAATAGATCAAGAGGGTGCCGAAAAAATTCTTTCTTACACCTATTCAGCCGTCAAAAATTCGCCCGAAATTGCAAAGAAATCGGTGTTTGAGCTTACGAAGATGGTTTGGAGCTTTGACGGCGGCGGCGGGTGGAATATCGGATACGGAATAACGTCAAACGAAGTTGAAATACGCGGTGAATATGACAAAGAATCTCTTGACGTATTAAACGCTTACCGCAAGCTGTGCAACGGCTTTGCAACGAAATATTTATTCAACTACGTTGGTGCAATCATTGTGATTCTGCTGTTTTTTGCGGTTGCGAGGATCGGCAAAGCCGGTCTTGCCAAGTGCTTTTCGGTAATACCGTTAACGGTTTACAATTTCGGCACGATGCTTTTGCTGACCGGACACGATTTTAGATTCTTTCATTTGAATTTCGTTGTCGTTATACCGTTGTTGTACATTATGTTAACCAACAAAGAGCAAGACAGCGCGCACGTTGAATAGCGAAGGCTTTTTTCCGGAGGAATTTTATTTATGAACGTAATCCACATGAAATATGCAATCGAGGTAGCTAAATACGGCTCGATAAACAAGGCGAGCGAAAGCATCGGGATGGCACAGCCTAATATCAGCCGTGCGATAAAGGAGCTTGAATCCGATCTCGGCATATCTATTTTCGACAGATCCGCAAAGGGTATGAACCTTACGCCTGAGGGTAAGGAATTTATCAACCGCGCAAAAAGCATTCTCGCACAGCTTGATGCACTTGAAACACTTTTCCGCGACAATCTTCCCAACACGCAAAAGTTTTCGGTTTCCGCGCCGAGAGCCGCTTATATCGTTGAAGCTTTTGCAAACTTTACACACAGCATCGACGGAGAAAAGGCAGAAATAGTGCTCGACGAAACGGCTACGCTCAACACTATGAAAAAGGTGATCGCGTCTGATTGCAAGCTCGGTATTATTCGCTACGAATCCGCGGCGGAGGAATACTTTTTGAAGATGCTTGAATCAAACAATCTCGTTTGCGAGCCGATAACCGAATTCGAATACGTAGTGGTTTCGAACAAGGAAAGCGATCTTGCCAAAAAGGACGAGCTTTATGACGACGATCTTCGCAAGTATATTCAGATAACTCACAACAACCCGTATCAAGCGACGCTCACCGCATCCGAAACGAATAAGGTCGAGCAGAGGGTAAGCGCGGCAAAGAGAATTTACGTGCTGGACACCGCCGCACAGCTTGAGCTGCTTGCCGAAAACATCGATACGTTTATGTGGATCTCTCCCGCGCCCGCTTCCCTGCTTGAGCGTTACGGTCTGATCCAAAAGCCCTGTCTTGACAAGCGAAGATTCTACAAGGACGTGCTTATTTACAAGCAATCACATAAGCTGACGCAGCTTGAATGCGATTTTATCCGTGAATTAAAACGCGTTGCAGACAATATTTGCAAAAACAATTAAACATTCCGCCCGTTTTTTGTTTAAAACGGGCATTTCTTTTTGCTTGAATTTAAATAAAATATAATATGGAAGCAACATATCAATAAGTATATTATCGATATATCAAAATAGCAATTCACATTTGATATATTTTGTGATAGACTTATTTCGTGAAAATTCGCGTGTCAGGAGGGTAGAGCGTGAAGCATAACTGTGTTATGAAGGCGACACTCGGCAGATTGCCGATGTATTTGCAGTATCTTAAAGGTCTTGATACAAACGAATATCCAAACGTTTCGGCAACGATCATCGCGAAGGCTTTGGGGCTCGGCGAGGTTCAGGTAAGAAAAGACCTGAGCGCAGTAAGCGGTGCCGGCAGGCCCAAGCTCGGATATGAAACCGCCGCTTTGATAAAAGCGCTGGAGAACGTGCTCGGTCAAAAGTCGGTAAGTGAAGCGGTCATCGTCGGCGCAGGCAGATTGGGCAATGCGTTGCTTGGCTATAACGGATTCGGAAATTACGGTTTGAAGATCGCCGCCGCTTTTGATTTAAGCTGTAAGGACGCATACACTACGGCAAACGGCGCGAACATTTTCCCGTTAAACGAGCTTGAAGCTTATTGCAGGCGCGAAAACGTCAAGATCGGTATTATTACGGTGCCTAAGGAAGCGGCACAGGATATTTGCGACAGATTGGTCGGTTGCGGAGTTACGGCAATTTGGAATTTTGCGCCCTGCAATCTCGACGTGCCCGATACGATAATTTTACAGCAGGAAAACCTTGCACTCTCTCTTGCGCACCTCAAATTGCAGATGGACTGCAAATAATTAAGCAAAAAAATATTTCTATAAATCACAGCGCCGTTTATAAAACACGGCACAAAAGGAGCAAAACATGACAAAGATCACCATCATCGGTACCGGCAGTGTTGGTTCGACAATTGCGTACACGCTTACCGTACAGGGTATGGCGTCCGAAATCGTAATGATCGACATCAACGGTGAAAAAGCGATGGGTGAAGCGCTTGACATCCGTCAGGGCACCCCCTTCTGCCACCCTTGCACCATTTACGCAGGCAGCTATTCCGACGCGGTAGGCTCGGATATAGTTATCCTTACCTCAGGCGTTGCAAGAAAGCCCGGTCAGACCCGTCTCGATCTTGCGCAGATCAACGTTAATATCACCAAGCAGATCATTCCCGAGATCACTAAGTATGCGCCCGACGCTACTTACGTTATCGTAAGCAATCCGGTCGATATTCTCACCTACACCTTCTGCAAGTACTCGGGACTTCCTTACGACCGCGTTATCGGTTCGGGTACCATTCTTGATACCTCGCGCCTCCGCTCGAGAATTTCGGAATATTATTCGGTAAACCAGCAAAACGTTCACGCATACGTTCTCGGTGAGCACGGTGACAGCTGCTTTGTTCCCTGGTCGCTCGCGAATATCTCGAACGTTCCCGTTAAGGATTACCGCAATTCCTTGCTCGGCACCAACGGCGTATATCCCGATTTTGACGAAAACGAGATCGAAGAATACGTTCGTAAATCCGGCGCAAGCGTAATCTCACGCAAGGGTGCTACCTTCTATGCGGTCTCGATCTCGGTTTGCAGAGTTGTCAAGGCGCTCCTTTCGGGTATCGACACCACACTTACCGTTTCTACAATGCTTGAGGGTGAATACGGAATTGATGACGTTTGCCTTTCCTTGTTAAACATCGTAGGTAACAAGGGTACTCACGGTAAGGTACTTCTTCCTCTTAACGACAAAGAAATCAAAGCACTTCACAACAGTGCCGACGCGCTCAAGAGCGTAATAAAAGCTATTGAACTTTAATGAAGGGAATATGATTGAAATGGAATACCGTATTGAACATGACTCGATGGGCGAAATGAAGGTGCCCGCAGACAGACTTTGGGCGGCTCAGACTCAGAGAAGCCGCGAAAACTTTGAGATCGGCGTTGGTATCGAAACCATGCCCGCTGAAATCATCCACGCTTTCGGTGTGCTTAAAAAGGCGGCCGCTATCACCAACAACTTCCTCAAGCCCGAAAAGATGACCGACGAAAAGCTCGGCGCATTGAAGCAGGCTTGCGATGAAGTTATGTCGGGCGAGCTTAACGGCCATTTCCCTCTCGTTGTATGGCAGACAGGTTCGGGTACTCAGTCGAACATGAACTCCAACGAGGTTATCGCTAACCGTTCCAACCAGATTCTCGGCAAAAAGCTTCTTCACCCCAACGATGACGTTAATATGAGCCAGTCCTCGAACGATACCTTCCCCACCGCAATGCATATCGCGGCTGTTATCGCGCTTGAAGATAAGCTCATCCCCGCAGTTGAAGAGCTTATCGCAACATTTATCCGTCTTGAAGCAGAAAACGAAGGCATCGTTAAGAGCGGCAAAGTCG
>JAZRTE010000086.1:0-65512 GCA_045651785.1 Eubacteriales bacterium
TATATTTTTCTCTAATATCATTTGCCGCGCCGCAGGCTAGATCCAGCTCATCCAATATCTCCTCGCTTGATTTAACACAATTTCCAAGCAATTCATCGGTTGTAATACCAAAAATTCGAGATATCGGTATTAAGAGAGTAATATCCGGCATCGCGGATGCTCCTTCCCATTTTGACACAGCTTGTGGTGTTACCATCAATTTGTTTGCTATTTCTTCTTGAGTGTAACCAACACGTTTTCTGTTTTGTTTAAAGATTTCCGCAAAACTCATCATTTATCTCCTAATTATCGAATGTAGTGTCTATATTTTATAGCATTTATTTAGGATTTTCAAGCAACTTGTAATATTGAAAACAACAACTGTGAGTTAACAAAAAAGGTGCGTTTGATACGCACCTTTTTGTATTATGCAGTATAATTATCGAAATAACCTTGAATCCAAACAATGGGAGTGCCTTTATCGCCGCTACCGGAGGTAAGGTCGCAAAGAGAACCGATGAGGTCGGTAAGTCTGCGAGGCGTTGTACCCTGTGATACCATTTGACCTACAAGGTCTCCATCCTTTTTACGGATATAATTGCTGATAGCGTCCTTAAGTTCTTTACCTGAAAGATGCTTGAAATCGTTGTCGGCAAGGTATTTAAGCTTAACCTCATTAGGCTGACCTTCAAGACCTGCGGTATAGGCAGGAGAAACAACAGGATCGGCGAGCTCCCAGATCTTTCCTACAGGATCCTTAAATGCACCGTCGCCGTAAACCATAACCTCAACGTTCTTACCGGTTCTTTCATTAAGAATCGATGCGATTTCATCAACTACCGCTTGGCAATCACGCGGAAACAGCTTTACTGTATCTTCGGTCGCTTTATTACTACCAAGAAGACCGTATTCACAGTTATATCCCGAACCATTAACAGATTCATTAAGAACATCATCAAGACCGTAAACAAGCTTTGCGCCTGCAGCTTTGAGAAGACGTTTGCTTCTTGCGCGAGTATGAATATCGCAAGTAAGAACCGAATCGGTATAATCAAGCACCTTGCGGCAATCATTTGCAAGAATGATCTCAACTTCACAATCTTGAGATTCAATAAGAGAGCGGTAATATTCAATATAGTCAACGCCGGTAAAGGGGTGCTTTACGATGCCGAAAAGCTCACGGTATTTAGCTTCGGTAAGAACGTCAGTCCAAGGATTAACACCTGCAGCATCCAAGGAATCATAATCGATCAAGTGGTTTCCGACCTCATCGGAAGGATAAGAAAGCATAAGTACGATCTTCTTCGCTCCGCGAGCAATGCCCTTAAGGCAAATTGCAAAACGGTTACGCGAAAGAATGGGGAAAATTACACCAACAGTTCCTTCAGGAAATTTTGCTTTAATATCATCTGCAATCTGGTCAACCGATGCATAGTTACCCTGAGCACGAGCGACAACCGCCTCGGTAACAGCAACAACGTCACGATCAAGAATGTTGATATTTTCACTTTCTGCAGCAGAAAGGACACTTTCCGCAACAATTTTCGCTATATCATCACCCTGTCTGATTATAGGTGCACGTACACCTCTGGACACAGTACCAATTAATCTTTCGTTCATATTAAATCCTCCGAAAAAGATATTGACTTTTCTGTATTTATATTATAATATAAAGCGATGCATAAGTCAAACAATTAATTATAATGTTTTATATTAGAGGTTCTTATGGATATTAAATTGGATCAATACAAGGTTTTTTATGAAGCTGCGATTTGCGGAAGCTTTTCGGACGCAGCTAAAAACCTGTATATAACCCAAAGTGCGGTCAGCCAACAAATACGTTTGCTTGAAAACAAGCTTGGAGTTATGCTCTTCGCAAGAGGTCGCAAGGGCGCAAAGCTTACGTCTCAGGGCGAGTTACTTTTTGGGTACGTTAAGAGATCGCTTGAAGAAATACAAAACGCCGAAGCACTTTTCACAAGAATGAAAACGCTCGAAGAGGGCAATTTGCGAATCGGCGCTGGTGATACGATCACAAGACATTTATTGATGGATGCACTTGAGTTGTTTCATAACACGTATCCTTCAATCAAAATTGAAATCGTTAATCGTGTAACGAATGAAACCCTCGACCGCCTTACAGCCGGCAAAATCGACATTGCTTTTGTCAGTTTGCCGATCAACAAAAAAAAGTATCCGGACGTTATAATAAAAGAGATTGGTAAATTACACGAGGTGTTTATTGCGGGAAGCAATTACAAACACCTGGTCGACCGAATTCTTTCGATTGAGGACATCGCTTCCCTACCGCTTGCAATGCTCGAACCGAAATCCAACACTCGTCATAATACTGACGTTTATTTCGAATCGCACGGATTAAAATTAAATCCCGAATTTGAATTAGGCTCTTATGACTTATTATTTGATTTTGCGGAGAAAAATCTCGGCATTGCTTGCATTACTGAAGAATTTTCAAAAAACCTACTCAATAAGAATATTTTCAAGTTAAAAACAGATTTCACTATGCCCGAGCGAAGTATCGGAATATGCACATTGGCTAACGTTCCGCCTTCCCCCGCGGTTGTCAGATTGATTGAAATTATTGAAAGTTTAATTAACAAAAAAGCACGTTGAAACAACGTGCTTTTAATATTAAACATCAAAATAATTCTGCTCGAAAACATTGGCTGTATCGACTACAGCTTCGCCACCATTGCCTGTGTTACCTGATCCGCCGCTATTACTTGCGTTTGACAACGGCCCAAATTCAATAAACAGCCTGATGCCGAACACAAGGAGATACAGTAGTCCTGCCGCAATCAAAAGCTTGGGAATGACCATTAATTTTCGGCTTTCGTTAAACTTTTCTTGCTCGGCAATATTCTTCATAGCCTTTTCGTATTGTTCAATTTTTTTCTGTGTTTCTTCCTTTGATTCAAGATATTTATTTTGTTTAAATCTTGATTTATCGTGCAGGGTGACCTCGCGCGGGTCATTAACAATTTGCGTCTTGGTTTCTGCTAATTTTTCCCCGGAAATTGAAGTTCTTTGCCACTCTTTTTCTCGTCCGCATTTTTCGCAAAGCCCGGAACCATTCGGGTTTTTGTTTCCGCAACAGCATAGCCAAACGGTATTACCGAACTGCGGTATTACCTTGGTAGGATATTTTTCCTCGGCAGAGCGGTAAATGTTTACTCTCGAATATACCATCTTTGTTATATTGTCAAGCTCGTTATATTTTTTGGAATCTCCTGCGACAACAGTATTGATATCAACCGTCTCGCCACCCGAATACTCAACAGAAAGCAAAACCAGCTCTATTTTTGTAAAATAGCTTTCGGGTAACGGTATGTAAACACACGAGCCAAATGTTTCGCTCTTGTTTACGGTGACTTTTTTATTCGATTCTCTAAACTTCAAATTCACGTCATCTTTACCTATGATTCCAAATGTAAGCAGATCGTGTGAATATTCAAAGTCAATATGGGTATACGGAATATTTTGATTCAAATAACAGTTAATCCGCACTTTAAGCTTTCTTAAAGGCTGTTCGGCAACATTTTTGAATATAAATGATGCAAAAATATCATAAGTGTCGCGGTCGGAAACGATATACCCCTCTTCAATTTCCACAGGACTGTCAGGAAGTATAAAAGGATACTCAAGATATTTAACGACACGCAGCGATCTCATTCGATCGTTTTTCTGCCGTAATATATGTTCTTTATCAATCGGATTTACATTATTTCTCATAGCAACCTACCTAAAATTGAAAATAATGCTCAGGATCATTAAGAATTCCGCGTCTTGTGTAAGCATCAACAAATTCAAAGGGAGTATTATCGGGATTTCGTAGTGTACAGCCTTGAGCATATTCGATGCGTTTATATTTAACGGTCAGCTCAAACGGCGTTTCTAAAATATACGGTTTGGCATTTTCGATATTTTTTACAGCTTTACACACTGCATCATAGATTTCATCACAAACGGCATCGGGATGTTTGCTTATGCAGTTGTTCCACGCAAGTGCTTGCTTTGTAACGACCGTAGTTGCCCAGGGAAACGATTCTTTTGCTTGTGCGACACATATATCGTCAGACGACACAAATATCGTCTTTACTCCCTTTTTGCCGGCAATAGCTGCATCTATTTGAAGCTCGCCGACTTCGTTTCCGTTAATTTGATGCGACACAAAGGTTGAAGAGGAATAAACGTGCGCAAGAGTAGCTTTCGGTGTATCGTATGCATGGTAACCAATAAATATAACTCCGTCGAAGCTGTTATCTATGCCCGGAAAACGCAAACGACTTCCTGCGCCGATAATAAACTTGCACCGTTTATCAAATGCGGAATAATCAAAATTAACTCCGGTTCCGTGGCAATCCCAAATTACTACCTCGGTTGCACCGTTATCGAATAAGGCTTTTGCAGCGGAATTTGCCTCGCGCATTCCTTGCTGTACAGCAAATTGATAATTTTTGGTTCCCTCGGCAAGCCCTTGTCCGTAAGAACCGACAACGCATGCCAATCCTTCTAAATCAACACTTATACAATATTTAGTTCCCATAGTGCACTCCACCTATTGAAAAATTGATTTTTTTCAGTATAATGAAAATATAACAAAACAGAAAGGTTATAATTATGGAAAAGAACGAACTCAAAAAGATAAAACTGTTTGTTTTGGATATGGACGGTACGATTTATTTAGGTGAAAAGATTCTCCCCGGCGCAATTGAATTTGTAAAAACCGCCCGTGAAAGCGGAAGAAAGGTTGCATTTTTTACGAACAACGCTTCCAAGAACCCGATGAATTACGTTGACAAGCTCAACCGAATGGGATTTGGTGCAACGAGAAACGATATAGTCACCGCAGGTGATGTTACGATCGAATACCTCAAACGCAATCATCCCAACGAAGCGGTATACCTTGTCGGCACACCCGCGCTTGAGCAATCGTTTATTGAAAACGGTATTACGCTTTCCGAAAACGCTAATATCGTCGTAAGCTCGTTCGATACAACACTAACATACGAGAAGCTCGTTATCGCGTGTGATCTGATCAGAAACGGCGCAAAGTTTTATTGCACTCACCCCGATTTCAATTGTCCCACAGAAAACGGCTTTATTCCCGACAGCGGAGCCATTGCGGCTTTAATCACCGCTTCCACAAATGTACTTCCCAAGTATTTCGGAAAACCTTTTAAAGAAACCGCCGATATGATTTCAGAGCTTTACGGCGTTCCGTTTGAAGAAACTGCAATAGTCGGCGACAGACTTTATACAGACATTGCACTTGGCAAAAACAACGGATTGATGTCTGTATTGGTGCTTTCGGGCGAAACCAAAATCGAAGATGTGAACGAAGATAATGCTCCTGATATTATTCTCGACGGCATCGGCGAAATAGTTAAATATTTTTAAAGCAGCCCAATCTTAAACCGTTAACCGATTCCCCTCTTCCCACGCTGACGATAACGCCAAAACAATCTAAAGGAAAATCAGCCATATACTCAAACGCCAAATTCTCATTACACAATCTGTTAATAATACGCTTGGTGTTCTCTCCGACGGGGAGAACATCTTTTATTATACCCAGACGTTTCTTTTCGTTCAAATAATAAGCCAACTGGCCAAAATGCGCTTTAACAGGCATACCGTTAACATCGTTGTTAACTCTTAACAGATACAGATAATCGCCGTCGCTGACATTGGGGCGTCCCACCGCAACGGTTGCGCTATCATCGGGGGTAAAAACGAATCTCACGGGTACTGTTTTAAGGTAAGTGATCGCAGCGTAAAATCCAAGCGCACGCGCTAAAACGTTTTCTAAGCTTCCACCTAAACCAAAGCGTAGTATATTGTTATATGATACAGTGTCGCAAAGAACAAGAGAAAACACCGCATTATACGACGCTCTGAAGGCATCGAAATGCTCGCCGTTAAGGCTTAGCGATACCTTTTCCGAATTATTAATAACCGAACGATCTGCAGAGGAAATTACTTCGTTACCGGAAGTTAACAAAATCTTTTCGGTAGCAAGCATCTCGCCTGCCTTCACGATATTAATACAGTTTTTCTTAGCCTGTTCATAAAGCTTTTGTGCCTTTTTGGGTTTTGCCACCAAAAAGCGTTTGGTTTCCACCGCAGGAAGACTATTCCCTATCGCGCTAAAATCAACGGTCATACCATTATGCAAAGAAAACAAGGAATAAATTCCACAACAAGAGTTTTTGAAAAGCTTTTTCGCCAAGCTTTTGTTCGCAATTCCGCGATGGTCATATGCAAATATTAAATTTCCGGCATTAATGTCGAGTTCCCTATCCTTGATAACCGCCTCAGCTGAATTAATAATATCCATTACGGTAAAAGAATCCGAACATTCAACTTCTTTTATAAAGCGCGAAAATATATTGCTGATCCGCACTTCATTTATATTGACCGAACCGATCTTTTTATATAGCAACGAATGCAATCCAAAGGAAAGATCGTCAGCTATATTAAGATTATCAAGATTCATGTTCATTTTAATTCCTCCGATTTATAGTTTCGCGCCGTATAGAATGTTTCCGTCGTGCGAAGTTAATTTAATTTCAACAATATCGCCGACGTGACTGTTTTCGGCGTCAAAGCAAGCCTCAAGGAACTGTTCAGTGTGTCCAAAAGCCTTTCCGTCTACGATTTTTTCAATAAGGACCGAAGCGCTTTGCTCAATTTTATCGGCAAGTATCGATCGTTTAGTTTCCGCACAAGCGGCTATAAGACGCGCATTACGTTCCGAACGTTCATTTTTGGGCACTTTATTTGCCATTTCTGCCGCAATCGTACCGGGGCGCTCGGAATAAGGGAAAGAATGCACGTGGAAAATTCTTAATTCCTTTAGGGTCTCAAGTGTTTCCAAAAACTCGCTTTCGGTCTCTCCGGGAAATCCGACGATAATGTCGGCGGAAAGCATACAGTTTGGAATATACTTTCTGATCATCTCAACCTTTTCGCATATATCTCTTTTGCGGTATGCTCGTCTCATATTTGTAAGCACCGAGTCGTTACACGATTGGATCGAAAGATGAGTATGGGGCATGAAATTCTCAATTTTTGAAATGCTCGACAAAAACTTATCGGTAATTATATTAGGCGATAATGAACCGAGCCTTAAGCGTTTAACTCCATCTACCGAAGAAACTCTTTCAATCAATTCACAAAGGGGAATTTTATTATACGCACCGACCTCAATACCGGTAAGAATAATTTCTGAATAACCGTTTGCGACCAATCGTTTTGCTTCTGCAACGACGTTTTCCGGACATCTGGAACGAACCGACCCGCGACATTTCGGAATGATGCAATAGGTGCATTTTCCGTTGCAGCCATCTTGTATCTTTATAAAAGCTCTGCATTCGGAGAAAAGATCGTCCTCACCGCAAATATACAGCTCTTCGTACGGTACATTATCCATAGGTTTTACAATGTCAAATTTGGTTTCGGTTTTGTTGAGTATAAAGTCAACAACCGCGCCCTTATCAACATTGCCTCCGACATAGATCACATTTTCAATATCAATAAAGCTATTATAAAGTTGTGCGGCACAGCCAATAACAAGCACCTTGCCCTTTGCAGCCAACCGTCTTATTAATTGGCGACTTTTACGTTCACTTTCATTAGTAACTGCACATGTATTGACAATATAATAATCACATTTTTCTTTTTTTGAAACTATACAACCATTTTCGCGCAGCCTTTCGGCAATGGCGCAGGATTCATACATATTAACTCGACAGCCAAGTGTATAAATCCCAACGGTAACACTATTGTTCATTGTTAATCCTCGTTACGGCAGACGTATATTCATCCTCCGTGCATAGTAAATTTACTGCATCAAGCAATGCTTTTGCCGTTAATGTTTTAGGTAAATCCAAAAGTTCGGCCAATCTTTCGCGTTTTTCCGAAGAATTGTTCATTCCCGAAAAGCCGTCTTCATAAAAACGAGTTTTTGTAATCGCACTTCTGTTGATTACGTTTTCACCTGCAAACGGCAACAATAGTTCACGCAAAATGCGAGAATCTATCCCTTCAACTCCCAAAAAACCATCAGCGGATTCTTTATTTTTTCGTTTCTCTTTCCCTTTAATGGCGGGAGTAAACACGTTGTATATGTTCCCTTTTATGATGCCTTTTAATTTTGCGCGCAGGAAATTTCCCGCTCTGTCACTGTCGGCCAGCAAAATTATTCCGTTTTCTTTCGACAACCGTTTCAGAAGACTTTTTTTCTCATCGTTTTTAAATATCGAAAAGCCATCAAGCGTTATTATCGGAGACGATACGACAAGACTCAGCTTGGCTTTATCATATTTTCCTTCAACGATAACGGGGAATTTCAAACTAAGCCTATCTTCCATAAGTGCATATCCTGTAAAAAGCGAGTTCAAGTATTCTTAACGGATTACCCCTGTAGCTTTTAATTTTTTTATCAGCCAAAGTAAGCTCCTTAATAGCAAAATTCAAGACGCTTACATCGGTTTTTCCGACCGCAGATGCTTTTTTCTTGCAAATCCAGTCTTTAATTTTCGTTTCCTTGGAAATTACATCTAAATTTTTTCCTGAATCGATCCCAAGTTTTACCATAAGCATTTCGGCATATTCTTTAGCTAGAAAGCCAACCGCCATCGAAATGGAATCGCGATCAAGATTCAAGCTATATAAAATCTTATTTGCTAAAACTATATCACGTTTATTTAAAGCACTGACTATATCAAAATATTTGTAAGCACTGTTTGAACAACAATATTTTCTTACGTCAGAAACGCTTATCGGGGTACCGTTATATATTTCCGCAAGCTTTAAAATTTCGCCTTGAAGAATATACATATCGCTTCCGCAAACATTTATCAATTCGCGCGGTACCGAAAAATCAAATTTAACATTTTTTGCGTTAAGGTGTCGCGTTATCCAGGTTGTTAGCTTGTCCGCTTTTTCATTTTCAAATTCAACCACCAACCCATTTTCGCGCACAACTTTGATAAATTGGTTTAAAAGCTTTTTTTGACCCTTTTCCTTATCACCCTTATCATCGTCATCATCATGACGCATAACGATAAGTATTGTTATGTAGTCGGGTATATCCGAAAAAACTCTTGCGTAATCCTCAATATCACTTTCAAGAAGCTTCGCGGATTCAATATCGGTGATTTCGATCAGCTTAACGTCCCACATATAGGGCAATGAATATATCGCATCTTCCAAATAGCTTATGCTGTCATTAGCAATATTGAAATACAGGTGATTGAATTCAGGCAAGGGTGATGAATCAACCTTGTTTCTGATAAGCGATGCGTAGTGGTCCTTTGTGTATTCCTCGGCGCCGCAAAAAAGATACACACCCGAAATATTATTCTCTTTTAATTTGGCTTTTAATATATCAAGGCTCATAAATTTGTCTTTCGTTTTCGCCGTCATTTAATACAATTCTTATTCTGTTTGAAAATGTGTCAACGTATCCGACATTCGAAGAATCATCAATTGCGGACTCTTTAAAATATACGTCGTTATACGAAGCGTTAAACAGACGCCCGCTAAAATCATCAAAGATGGCAACATCGTAATTACCGGATGCGGGAAATCCGTTTAAAAAGATATTTATTGAATCTTCTTCGCTTGAAATAGAAAAATACGAGCCTTCGCCCAACATATCGTCCTTAATGAAAAGAAGCTCAAAATCATCAAGCTTAAATTCCAAAATATCTTCAAACTCAATTATATCATACTTCCTTTTATTTGCCAAGAATTTTATTTCATTATATATGTCAATTTCGTAAATATTTTTAGGTTTCGGCATATATATTTCAGAAATTGAAGTTCTTCCGCTGAAAAAACTGAATTTATTATATGAATAGCTGTTATAATCGGTTAAAACGTATTTATCAACCGAGGTAAAACCGTTTTCAAAAACAACCGTCGGCTCAGAAGTATATCCCCCTGCCTCGAAAAATACGCTCGTCTCTTCATTTCTGAAAAATACATATTCTCCACCGTTTTCGCCGTATTCAACAACAGTAACACCATGATGATAAATATTATTTAAAAAACCGCAAAACACAATCGAAACGCAGAAAGAAACAGAAGCGATTGCAAAAACCTTGAAGCGATTTTTATGCAAAAACAACAGTGAGGCTATTATCAAGAGCGAAAACACACACGGAACAAAGATCCAATCGACGTACGAAGAAATCTTTCCAATATCCGATTTATGGATCAATTCGCTCAAGTCGGTTATGAAATCAAAAATATAGCCTGCGGGAATCGCAATAATTTGCGCAAACGGCATATAAATCGCTGACACAAAAAAGGCAATAACTGCGAATACCAATGCATACGAAAATATAGGAACAACGATTATATTGACAAGCGGAGATATGTAGGAAACAGAATCAAAGGTAGTAAGTATAACAAAGAAGGAAAATACAGTGGTTGAAAAAGAAATTACTGCGGGTGTTATAACGGCATTCAAAAACGAATAATAAATTTTTAACAGCTTATTTTCGGTTAATTCACTCTTGATTTTGAAGTATTCATAAATACGATCAATAATCGGTTCGGAAACTAAAATTGCCAGGCTGGCAAGAAAAGATAATTCTAAGCTTGCAGAGAATAACGAATAGGGATTGATCAACAATAACACGCCGAGTGCAACAAATAGTATTGTAATGCTGTCCGAGCGTTTCAAAAATATTTTCGAAATCATTATAGCAAGAATCATTATCGACGCACGCGTTACACCGGGCGTAAAACCCACAAAGCACGCATACATCAAAACAACTGCACACGATGTGATACATGCTGCCCTTTTACCGAACGACAGTAAAATCAAAAGTCTGTGCAACGTCATTGCGATAAGGGTTAAGTGTAATCCGCTTATTGCTAAAATATGAGAAATACCGCCGGAATTGTAAACAGAATATAGGTATGAATCAAGATCGCTTTTATCTCCGACCGTTACCGCCTTTGAAATCGGGCTAGCATATTCGAAACCGTCATACAGCCTTTCGGCTGATTCAGAAACAAAACGCCTTATATTATAAAACACTCCGTCGCCACGTTTCGTTTTTATGATCTCACCGTTAGCAGTCAAAGTAATGCCATGTGCCAAAAATTCTTCGCCGTCTTGCGCTTTATATTTTACAAGGGCAGTTATCTCATCGCCTGCGATGAATGAATCATGCCTGTAATCAGTGTAAAGGCGTACCTTTTTGCCGCGTTCCACGCCAATGTCGGAGGATATAACCTTTAAATCAAGTGCGTTTTCTTTAATCTCTACTATCTCGAACGTTGCACTGTCATCTCTGTAATTATATTGCACAGACGAAGATACGGAAAAATCATACAAGCCAACACGAAAAACACCAAAAGAGAAAGCGGCAACCGCAAAGGTAGCCGCTAAAATCTTTTTTACGTTAAATTCTTTTCTTGCACGAGAAAAATATACAAATGCGCACAAAGAAAGCAGAGCAATTACAGAAAATATCGCGCACAAAGAGAAGGTGTCGACATTGAACACTTTAACGCCAAAAACAACACCAATTGCAAAAATCGATACAGCAATTGCAATATAACGCTTTCCGAACACGTTGACAATTCCTTATTTATGCAAGTTTAATAGGAAGCTTTTCGCCACCCAAAATATGAAAATGAAGGTGCTTAACGCTTTGACCGCCGTCTTCGCCAACATTGGTAATAACCCTATAACCGTTTGCAAGCCCGCATTCCTTTGCTACGACGGGAATCGCCTCGATAACCCTTGCGATAGCGCAAAGATTAGACGAATCAGCGCAATCGATAGAATCGATATGGACTTTAGGAACAACAAGAACGTGAACAGCCGCATTAGGATTAATGTCCTTAAACGCATACACGTATTCATTTTCATAAACCTTTGAAGAAGGAATATCGCCGTTGATTATTTTACAAAACAAGCAATCCATAGATATGCTCCTTACTTAATTTGCGATGCAAGAATATTTTCCGCTTCAGCAAGTGCATCGGGGATCTTGGTTGCATCCTTACCGCCGGAAGAAGCACTGTTAGGTCTACCACCGCCGCCACCGCCTACGATAGGAGAAATTGCTTTGAGAAGGTTACCGGCATGCGCACCGTTTTTAACAGCGGCAACACCGCAAGCCGAAACCAAGAGAACCTTGCCTTCGTTTACGGTAGAAAATACGCAAACGGCATTTTCGTCTTTCGCAACGATCTTATCGGCAGAATCGCGCAATGCATCAACAGTCGCGCCGTCGAAGCTTGCTCTTACAAGCTTTGCACCCTTAACGTCAACAGCATCCGCATACGCCTTGTCAACTGCTTCCGAAGCTGCCTTGAGATTCATAGCGTCAAGCTCTTTCTTAAGGCGCTTTGTTTCTTCAAGAAGCTGTTCGGATTTATGAATAATATCGTCCTTGCTAACAGCCTTTACTGTCTTTTTAACTTCTTCGAGAAGCTTTTCTTCGCTACGCATAGCAGAAAGAGTGTTGATACCGGTTGTAAGCTCAATTCTTCTTACACCTGCAGCAACGGACGCTTCGGAAACTATACGCATAAGGCCAAGACAACCCGTTGCGGAAACGTGAGTACCGCCGCAAAGCTCAACCGAATAATCGCCCATCGAAACTACACGAACCAACGAACCGTATTTTTCACCAAACAAAGCCATCGCGCCCTTTGCACGCGCTTCATCGGGAGTCATAATATCGGTATTAACATTTACGTTTTCAAGGATTTGAGCGTTAACCGCATCTTCAACCGCAAGAAGCTCTTCGGAGGTAAGAGCAGAACCGTGAGTAAAGTCGAATCTGCCGCGTTCTTCTGTTACATAAGAGCCTGCCTGTTCAACGTGAGTACCCAAAACCTTACGAAGCGCCGCTTGGAGAAGGTGGAGTGCAGAGTGGTTACGGCGAATAGCATTTCTTCTGCATACGTCGATCTTTGCAACTGCTTTTCCCTTTTCGAGAGTGCCTTCTTCAACGAAACCGATATGCAAATACTGACCTTCGGGAGTTTTTTGAGTATCGGTAACCACAAATCGACATTTATCGGTAACGATAACACCGGTGTCGCCAACCTGTCCGCCGCCTTCGGCATAGAAGGGAGTTTTATCGGTAATTACGGTTGCATTTCCGCCAGCGAGGAATCCAACGTCTTCACCATCGGAAATGATGTATTCGATATTACATTCGCATTCGTTATCGGTATAACCGACAAATTCGGTAGGCTTAGATTTATCGATCATTGCGAGAGCATCGCCTGCCCAACCTGCATCGATATTCGCTCTTGCTTCTCTTGCGCGCTTCTTCTGTTCCTGCATCAAAGCGCGGAATGCTTCCTCATCAACGAAAATGCCCTTTTCTTCGGTAATTTCCTTGGTAAGGTCAATCGGGAATCCATAGGTATCATAAAGCTTGAAAACATTTTCGCCGGAAAGAACCTTTTCACCGCTTGCTTCGGTTTCGGCAATCATTTTCGAAAGGATCGAAAGACCTGCATCGAGTGTTTGTGCAAAGCGATCCTCTTCTGCTTTAATAGTCTTTTTAATATACTCCTTGCGTTCGGAAAGTTCGGGATATGCGCCGCAATTGTTTGCGATTACAACGTCGCAAACGTCACCGAGGAACGTACCCTTAATGCCGAGAAGTCTACCGTGTCGAGCCGCACGGCGAAGAACACGGCGAAGAATATATCCTCTGCCTTCATTGGAAGGAATAACGCCGTCGCCGATAAGGAAGGTAGCGGTCTTGATATGGTCGGTAATTACGCGGATAGACACGTCATTATCAGACGAGCTGCCCTGATATTCCTTACCGCAAAGCTCACAAACCTTATTTAGAATGCTTCTGTTGGTATCAACCTCAAAGAGGTTACCAACATCCTGCATAACACACGCAAGTCTTTCCAGACCCATACCCGTGTCGATATTGGGATGAGCGAGTCTTGTGTATGTACCGTTTCCGTCACTGTCAAATTGAGTGAATACTATGTTCCAAACCTCGATAAATCTGTCGCAATCGCAACCGACCTTGCAATCGGGCTTGCCGCAACCGTATTTTTCGCCGCGGTCAAAATAGATTTCGGAGCAAGGACCGCAAGGACCCGAACCTATTTCCCAGAAGTTGTCCTCCTTGCCGAAACGAACTATACGTTCTGCAGGGATGCCGTTTTTAACCCAAATATCAAACGCTTCATCATCTTCAAGATAGATGCTGGGATATAGTCTGTCCTCGGGAATGCCCATCACCTTTGTAAGGAACTCCCAAGCCCACGGAATCGCTTCTTCCTTGAAGTAATCGCCAAACGAAAAGTTACCGAGCATTTCAAAGAAGGTGCCGTGACGTGCGGTCTTGCCAACATTATCGATATCAAGAGTACGTACACACTTTTGGCAGGTGGTCACGCGCTTACGCGGCGGCACGCGTTCACCGGTGAAATACTTTTTGAGCGGTGCCATACCTGCATTGATAAGAAGCAAGGAATCGTCATCCTGCGGAACAAGGGGAAAAGAATTCATGCAAAGGTGGCCCTTGCTTTCAAAAAATTCAAGATATTTTTTACGAATTTCATTAAGTGAAATGGGTTGCATTTTATTTATGATCCTTTCAGATTTTTAAACGATTTTAAATTATTCCGAAACCGCGGACGCCGCCGAGGATTCATCGGGGGTAATAATTATTGCCGGAACGTCCTTGGAGGTGCTCCAACGGATGCCTTTATCGGCGCAGTACTGCTTCGCATTGGAATCTTCTGCAGAAATAACCGCAAGCTTTTCACAGCCTTCAAACACATAATCTCCGATGGAGATATCCGGATTGTTTATCGAAATGAATTCAAGATTTTCACATCCGTCAAAAGCGCGGGCTTGAACCTCCGTCACGTTGGAAGGTATCGTGAATTCTTTGATCGAACTGCAATAAGAAAACGCGCGCACACCGATCTCTGTGATCTTGGAAGGAATTATGACAGTTTCAAGTGATTCGCAACGATTAAAACAAAAGGCGGGAATTTCCGTAACGCCGCTTCCGAAGGAGATTGATTCAAGTGAGTTACACCATGCAAATGCACGGTTGCCGATGGAAGTAACGGAATCCGGTATACGAATAGATTCCAGTTTATCGGCATAATAGAATGCACTTTCTTCTATCATTTCAACCGAGCTCGGAATCTTGACGGAAACGATACTCACATCTGTTTCATAAAAGCAAAGCGAGCCGATAACCTTTACTGCTTTACCGTCAATAACCGACGGAATAACGACTTCACCATTGCCATCCTTTGCCTTATACTTTGTAATCTTAATGTATTCTTTATACACATCGTATGCAAAATCATCATTTTCCGCAGACGTTATATAGTCATCGGGCATTCTGGATTCTTCAACACCGGTGACCGCCGTTTTTGCTTTTTTCAAAATAGTGTCGCACGAGCAGAGTGTTACACATATCAATGCAACAAGCAATAAAAGCAAGAATCTTTTCATCAAGCATATTCCTTTCGGGTATTTCCTATCAATTATAACACCAAGTATGCATTTTGTCAATTTACATTACAAGAAAAAACACAGATTTTTATTGACAATATAAGAAATAAAGTTTAAAATACAGTTGACTAAATAATTTCAAGGAAGGTTTATTACTATGGATAAGGCAACATTCGCATCCTATCGCAAATTTTATAACGACCAGCTTATGAAGGACTGTATCCCCTTTTGGATGAACAGCGACCTTATTGACAAGGAAAACGGTGGCTATATCACCAGTGTAGACAGAGAAGGCAAAGCATACAACACCGATAAATCGGGTTGGTTCCAAGGCAGATGTCTTTGGACTTTCTCGCGTCTTTGCAACATTTACGGCATCAAGCCCGAATGGGAAGAAGCTGCGAAGCTTGGTAAAGACTTTATTGACAAGCATATCGCCGATACAGACGGCAGAATGTATTTCACCCTCACAAAGGAAGGTCTTCCTTTGAGAAAACGTCGTTATTTCTTCACCGAAAGCTTTTACGTTCTCTCGATGGCTGAATATTCGGTAATGAGCGGCGACAAGGAGGCTCTTCGCAAGGCAGAAGAATGCTTTGAAATGATGCTCGCTATTTTCCGCGACGGCAACGCAGACCCTTATAAGATCACTCCCAAGGGAATCGCATCCACCCGTGAAGACCGTGCTGTTTCTTACCCCATGGTACTTATCAGTAGCGCGCAAACCTTGCGTCGTGCCGATCCCGAAAAGGCAGAATATTACACCAAGGTCGCTCAGGAAATGGCGGATATCATAATCAACATCCACTACAAGCCCGAGCTCGGCTGTGTTCTTGAAACCGTTGGTCCTAACGGTGAATTCATCGACAATCCCGCAGGCAGAACCATAAATCCCGGTCACTCTATGGAAAACAGCTGGTTCCTTATGAACCAAGCTATCTATACCGGCGACAAGGAGCTTCTCGCAAACGCTCTTAAGATTTTGGACGTTTCACTTGAGTGGGGCTGGGACAAGGAATACGGCGGATTTATTTACTTCACCGACGTAAGCGGTCGCCCCTGTGAACAGCTTGAACACGATATGAAGCTTTGGTGGGTTCACAACGAAGCATGTATCGCTACCCTTCTCGCTTACAGTATCACAGGCGATGAAAAGTATTGGAAATGGTTCGAAAAAGCTCACTTCTATGCATTCGGCCACTTTGCTGATAAAGAATACGGCGAATGGTACGGTTATCTCCATAAGGACGGCACCGTTTCCCATACCCAAAAGGGTTCTATGTGGAAGGGTCCGTTCCACCATCCCAGATTCCTTATGTGCTGCGAACACATCTTCGCTTGTCTTGAAGAAGGCGTTCCCGTTAAATCACTCCTTTAATCTTGCGATTTAAGGTGTTTGTTATGAAAAAAATCACATTCATTCTGTGCATAGCTTTATTGCTTTCGGTTTTTGCTCCCGCAGCTCTTGCCGAAGACTACGGAAGCGGCACAAAGAAGCTTTTGATCACTCATATTAATGTAAATTATGCAGAATATGAGGGCGCCGGAGTTATTTACTCATCCTCAACCGACGGTACCATTAAACCTTACGGTACCTTCAATTGGTGGAACGTGGTTGTATTCAAATGGGACAGTGCAGAAAAATGCTATGTAGTCGAAAGCGTTAACACCGCAATGAACGTTTCGAAGGAAACTACCCAAATCCCCGCTAACGGTTTTGTATACTGTTGTAATACCGGTAATGATTATCCCGCGCTGGGCGACAACAGCAAGCCGAACTACACTACCAAGGAAATGAACGATACATGTGCGTTCGTTTCCTCATTAAAGACAGGCGACAAGGCTTACCTTTACGGTGCAGATCTTCTTAACGGAGTCGTTGATACAAACGGCGAATTGTGGTATGACGCCAATTATGAAAGCAACGCTTTTATTAAGATCGGATCGGAAGAAAGCGGCCTTAAAGCATATAACCCTGAAACCGCTGCCGAAAAGAAGCCTACCGTCAGGCTCGGTATAAACGCAATCAACGGAGGCATAGGTGAGGGTCAGGCAATGATCCTTACCCCCTCTTATGCAAAAACCATATCGGAAAAGAACAACAACTACAGCTGGTGTGCCGTTGCAGTTTTCGATTGGAACGAAAAAGATAACGCATACGTTTTGATTTCACGAGATACGTCCGTTGGCAACGGTATGCAGAAAAACGCGATCATCCCTCCGAACGGTTTTGCGGTATCTGTAAATAAGGGTAACAATTATCCTGCCTTGGGAGATAACTCCAAACCGAATTATGTTAACCAAACCGCAACAACCTTTTATGATAAAATCGCAACCATAGATATAGGCTCCAAGGTTTATCTTGAGGGTATCGATCTCGCGAAGAATACCATAAAATACGAAGGCGATGCCAAGTTTTATTACGATTCTTCAAAATACAAAACCAAGGCATTCCTGGTTTTCGGTGACGAAAAGCCCGAAAATTGCTATACCCCCGATACCAAGAATCACCTCCCTACTCCCGAAATCATAAACACCGATGAATTTTGCGGACACGGCGACCTTGAAATAAAGTGGAACGAAGTCGAGGGTGCTTCCAAATATTTTGTTTCGGTTTTAAACAGCACAATAAACACAAACGGAGCGAATGTTATTACAAAGGAAACCACCGATACCTTTGTTAAGATTCCCAAAGCATCGCTTAACGTAGGCTCGAAATACACCGTAAACATTTATGCCGCAAGCAATTCCGGTGCTTCTTCGGTTGCTGTATATGATTTTGTTGTATGTAGCGAACGCGCATTAAACAGCCCCTTCAAAGGCAAGACCGTGGTAGCTTTCGGCGATAGCATTACCGCCTGGAAGGGCTGGGTATCAATGATGTACGGCGAGATCGGCACCGACGTTATTAATTCCGGTGTCGGCGGCGATACAACAGTCCACGCTCTCAACAGAATCCAAAAAGACGTTATTGAAAAGAACCCCGATCTGGTAATCGTCAACTTCGGTATGAACGACCAAGCGGTCAATCCCTCAACCGGTAAGAACCTTACCCCAATTGAAAAGTACGAAGAAAATTACAGAACAATTATCGATAAGATTCTTGCAACCGGCTCCGATGTTATCCTCGTTGCAGTGCACGACGTATGCGATTCTAAATACGGCGGAGGTCAACCCACATATAACGCAAAGGATTCTCAAGGAGTTGGTTATGTCGACCGATTCAACGAAGTTGTCAAGAAGCTTGCGGATGAATACAAGCTCGGATTCTTAGACATCAACTCCCTTGCAGAAAAACAGTTGGATTCAATGATTCTTGACGGCATACACCTTAACGATAAGGGTCAGGAAAATTACTGCAAGTGGATTTCGGATTATTGTTTTGAATATGCTGAAAAAACCGATTTCGGCAACAATACCTCCGATAATGTTTCGAGCAACGTATCCGATAGCGACATTTCAAATGATACCCCCAAAACTTCGGACGTCATTTCCGAAAAGGAAGAGGCATCCGATGATGCATCTGATTCCGTCGCAACGTCAGATGACGGCATGAGCTCGATCGAAATTGCAATAGCAACGATCGTTATGTTCATCGGCATTTCTGTTATCGGCGTTATGTTCATCAAGGTCATCAAGAAAAACAAACACTAACAATTTTCACGAAAGGCCGAGCAATCGGCCTTTTGTTTTTCCCGCATCCTTCGCAAACGAATAATTTCTTAAAACGCATTACTTTAGAATATCCTTTTCCGAAAGACTATATGTTAATAATATGGAATTTGTTACAATTTAATAAAAGCGACAACGCAAAATCGCTCTATTTAAGCAACTTTTTTATTAAAAACTATTGATTTTTCTTGATTTTCGTGATATAATTCATAGGATTTTGCGAAAGGCAAAAATACACACACCGTATATGCTTGCTCGGGTGCACTTAACGTGTTATTAGGCAGGTAAATTCAAAATGCGGTGGCGGGTAAGAAACCCGAAGGAGAAAGACATGGGAGTAGTATCCATGAAGCAGCTTCTCGAAGCAGGTGTACATTTCGGTCACCAAACGAGAAGATGGAACCCGAAGATGGCAGAATACATCTTCACCGAGAGAAACGGCATTTACATCATCGACCTTCAGAAAACCGTTAAGAAGATCGAAGAAGCTTATCTCTTCATTCGTGACATCGCTGCAGAAGGCGGCAACATCCTTTTCGTCGGCACTAAAAAGCAGGCACAGGATGCAATCAAGGAAGAAGCTCTCCGTAGCGAAATGTACTATGTAAACGTACGTTGGCCCGGCGGTATGCTCACCAACTTCAAGACTATCGAGAAGTCGATTCAGAAGCTCCACAACCTTAACAAGATGGCAGAAGACGGCACCTTCGAACTTCTCCCCAAGAAGGAAGTTGCAGCTCTCCAAAAGGAAATGAACGACCTCGAAAAGAATCTTGGCGGTATCAAGGATATGAAGGGTATCCCCTCTGCAATCTTTATCGTTGACCCCAAGAAGGAAAAGAACGCTGTTGACGAAGCAAGAAAGCTCGGCATTCCCGTTGTTGCAATCGTTGACACCAACTGCGATCCCGACGAAGTTGATTACGTAATCCCCGGTAACGACGACGCGATCCGCGCCATCAAACTCATCGCAGCTACTCTTGCTGACGCTATTATCGAAGGCAAGCAGGGCGAACAGCTCACCGATTCCTCCGAAGCTACCGAGGAAGCAGCAGCTGAATAATTAAAAAAACTAACGAATAATCAGGAGGAATATAAAATGGCTAATATTTCCGCAAAAGACGTTATGGAGCTCCGTAAAAAGACCGGTTGCGGTATGATGGAATGCAAAAAGGCACTGGTTGAAACCGACGGCAACTTTGATGAAGCTATCAAATATCTCCGTGAAAAGGGTCTTTCTGTTGCAGCTAAAAAAGCAGATAGAATTGCAGCTGAAGGCGTTGTTGATATTCTTACCGAAAACGGCGTAACCGCTATTATCGAAGTTAACGCAGAAACCGACTTCGTTGCAAAGAACGCTTCCTTCCAGGAATTTGTAAAGGGCATTCTCAGAACCATCGTTGCTAACAAGCCCGCTGATCTTGCAGCTCTTAACGCTCTCAACTTTGATGGCACCGACGTTACCGTTGAAGCTGAGCTTAAGAATATGATCTTCACCATCGGCGAAAACATGAGCATCCGTCGCTTCGATATTATCGAAGGCAACACTGGTTGCTACATCCACGGCGGCGGCAGCGCAGGCGTTGTTACCAAGTTCGAAACCGAATGCGATACCACCAACGCAGCTTTTGTTGAATACGCAAAGAACGTTTGTATGCAGATCGCTGCAATGAGCCCCTCTTACGTTGACAGAGATTGCGTTCCCGCATCCGTTATCGAAAACGAAAAGGCAATTCTTCTCAGCCAGATCGAAAACGACGAAAACCTTTCCAAGAAGCCCGATGCAGTTAAGGAAAAGATGGTTGTCGGCAGAATCAGCAAGTTCTATGACAACAACTGTCTCGTTGACCAAGAATACGTTAAAGACGGCGACCTTACCGTTGGTAAGTACACCGAAAACGTTGCAAAAGAGCTCGGCAACAGCATTAAGATCGTTTCCTTCGTTAAATACGAAAGAGGCGAAGGCATCGAAAAGAAAGAAGACGATTTCGCTGCTGAAATCAACAAGCTCGTTAACGGCTAATATCACAATTATAAAAGACGGCGAAAGCCGTCTTTTTTTCTAATTTAAGCCCTTAAATGTCCCCAAAAACTTGACATATTACGACAAATGTAATAAAATATGTTATTACACAATTTGTTCGTTGAAAGGATGCTTTGACGCTATGAAGGAGTATCGTGCAGGTATTGACATCGGTTCAACTACTGTCAAGCTTGTTGTTCTTGATGAAGAAAATAAAATAATTTTCGGCGAATACAAACGTCATAGAGCCCACACGCAAGAAACTTTAGCGGAGCTTTTAAAACAAGCAAAAGCCGAGCTTGGTGACTGTATGCTCAAGGTGCGAATTACAGGCTCGGGTTCAATCAGCCTCGGCAAAGCAATGAACATTGAATTTATTCAGGAAGTAGTTGCTGTTGCGACCGCACTTCAAAGCGTTGCTCCCCAAACCGACGTTGCCATCGAATTAGGCGGTGAAGATGCAAAGATAATCTATTTCCGCGGCGGCCTTGAGGAACGTATGAACGGCGTTTGCGCGGGCGGTACCGGTTCGTTCATCGACCAAATGGCTTCCCTTCTCCAAACAGACGCTTCCGGACTAAACGAAGAAGCAAAGAATTTTAAAGAAATCTATCCGATTGCGGCGCGTTGCGGCGTTTTTGCAAAAACCGATATCCAACCCTTGATCAACGAAGGTGCGACCAAAGCAGACCTTTCCGCTTCTATTTTTCAAGCGGTTGTAAATCAAACAGTATCCGGCTTGGCTTGCGGCAAACCCATTCGCGGTTGCGTTGCTTTTTTAGGCGGTCCTTTACACTTTCTGACAGAACTCAAAAAGGCATTCATCCGCACCTTAAAGCTTACTCCCGAAACCACTGTCGATCCCGAAAACTCTCATTTATTCGCGGCAATGGGAGCGGCGCTCGAAGCAAGCTACTGCAAAACAGTCCAAATCGAAACGCTTATTTCAAACCTTGAAAAAGGAGTAAATATTGAATTCGAGTTAAAGCGTCTTGAACCTTTATTTGCCAACAGCACAGAATACGAAGAATTTTGCGAAAGACACTCGAAAGCAGTTGTCGGAAAAGACGATATTAAAAACTATAAAGGAAACTGCTTTTTGGGAATTGACGCAGGGTCAACCACCACAAAGCTTGCGCTTATAGGAGAAAACGGCAAGCTCCTCTACTCATTTTATGCAAACAATATGGGCAACCCCATACAGACCGCAAAACGTGCAATTGCGGAAATTCAAAAAGCTTTGCCATCAGGTGTAAAAATAGCACGAAGCTGTTCAACCGGCTATGGCGAAGGGCTTTTAAAGTCGGCTTTCGGGTTAGACGAAGGCGAGGTTGAAACCATCGCACACTGCACCGCTGCCGCATTTTTTGATGAAAACGTTGATTGCGTTCTCGATATCGGCGGACAGGATATGAAGTGCATAAAGCTGAAGAACGGTTACGTTGATACAGTTCTTTTGAACGAGGCTTGCTCATCAGGTTGCGGTTCATTTATCGAAAATTTCGCAAACTCATTAGGATATTCTGCAGAAGAATTTGCCAAAGAAGCTCTTTTTGCAAAAGCTCCTGTCGACTTGGGAACCCGTTGCACCGTATTTATGAATTCAAACGTAAAGCAAGCTCAAAAGGAAGGTGCCAAGGTTAGTGATATTTCAGCCGGACTTGCATATTCTGTAATTAAAAACGCACTGTATAAGGTAATCAAGCTTGCAGATGCAAAAGAACTTGGGCATAATGTAGTTGTTCAAGGTGGCACATTCTATAACAAAGCAGTTTTACGAGCTTTTGAAAAAATTTCCGGTGCTAAAGCGATTTGTCCCGACATTTCGGGTATTATGGGCGCATTCGGTGCCGCTCTTATCGCTAAAAACAGATATAAGGGCCACGAAAGCCAAATGCTCTCATTCGAAGAAATCGAAGCCCTTGAATATTCAACTACCGCAACACGTTGCAACGGTTGCTCGAACAGATGTATGCTGACCGTCAACCGTTTCCCAGGAAACCGTGTTCACATAACCGGAAACAGATGTGAAAAGGGTGCGGGGAAGAATGTTTCCACCAAAAAAGGCGAAAACCTTATCTCATACAAATTAAACAGAATGTTCGATTATGAGCCGCTCGAGGAAAGCAATGCACCGAGAGGTGTTATTGGCATACCCAGAGTACTCAATATTTATGAGAATTTTCCATACTGGGCAACTTTCTTTAAAGAGCTTGGTTTTTCGGTTAAGCTATCTCCCCTTTCAACACGAAAGATTTACGAGCTCGGTATGGAAACGATACCCTCCGAATCAGAATGTTATCCTGCAAAAATTGCACACGGACACGTTCAATGGCTAATCGACAACGGAATAAAGACAATATTCCACCCTTGTGTATTCTATGAACGCAAAGAAACAACAAACGCACAAAATCATTTCAACTGTCCTATAGTTGTTTCATATCCGGAAAACCTCAAAAATAATGTTGAAGATATCACGGACAAAAACGTTAAATACATAAGACCGTTCATTGCAATGACGAGCGAAAAGATCGCTTCTGACCGTCTTGTGATGCTCTGCAAGGAAGAATGGGGAATCCCTGCACATGAGGTTAAAAAAGCAGCAAAAGCCGCTTGGGAGGCGCAAACAGAGGCCAAAAACGATATACGCAAAAAAGGTATAAGCACCTTGAAAAAAATGAGGGCAGAAGGCAGACAAGGCATTGTCCTTGCCGGCAGACCTTATCATATCGACCCCGAAATTAACCACGGCATTCCCGAGCTTATCGCTTCTTACGGGCTCAACGTATTTACTGAGGACAGCATTCCTTTTGATTGCAATGCAAAAAGACCATTGCGTGCAAACGACCAATGGACATACCATTCACGTTTATACAATGCCGCAGAATATGTTTCATCATACAATGATCTGGAATTGATTCAGCTCAATTCGTTCGGGTGCGGCTTGGATGCGGTAACCACTGACCAAGTTTGTGAAATACTTGAAAAATGCAACAAGCTTTACACCGTTCTGAAAATTGATGAGGTTAATAACCTTGGCGCAGTAAGGATCCGAATCCGAAGTCTTCTTGCCGCCATTTCAATCAGAAAAGATAATAAGATAAACGCCGAACCAAAAGACGTAACCTACAACAGAAGCGAATTCACAAAGGAAATGTTTGAGAAAAAGTATACGATACTTGCACCTCAAATGAGTCCTATACATTTCGATATCCTTTACCCCGTATTTAACAAGTACGGATTTAATATGGAGCTGTTGCGAAACGACAATCGCAATGCGATCGACGTGGGCTTGAAATACGTTAACAACGATGCTTGCTTCCCATCGATAACCGTTGTAGGTCAAATTATGGATGCCGTGCTTTCCGGTAAATACGATACAGACAAACTCGCCATTATAATGACTCAAACAGGTGGTTGCTGCAGAGCAAGCAATTACGTTGGATTTATTCGCCGAGCACTTGAAAAAACCGGATATTCTCATATTCCGGTTATTTCGCTAAACCTTAACGGTATGGAGAAAAATGACGGCTTCAAGTTGTCGTTACCCTTGTTAAAGGATGCTGTGATCAGTATAATTTTCGGCGATCTTATGATGCGTTGTCTTTACAGAACTCGCCCGTACGAGCGTGCTAAAGGCTCGGCGAACGAATTGCACGAAAAATGGAAACAGAAATGCGTCGAGTATATCGTTAACGACAAATCAAAGCTCGGATTTAAAGAAATATGCAAGGGCATCGTAAACGATTTTGATAATTTGCCAATTGACGAAAGCCTCAAAAAGCCGCGCGTTGGCATTGTCGGTGAAATACTCGTAAAATATATGCCTTTGGCGAATAATCATCTTGTCGATTTGCTCGAAAGCGAGGGTGCGGAGGTTGTCGTTCCCGAATTAATGGACTTTTTAAACTACAGTTTTTATAACTTAGAGTATAAGAGCACGTATTTGGGCACAAGCAAAATGAGCACTTTTATCGCCAATTCGGGTATACGCATAATAAAAGCAGTAAGAAAAGCCGCTATCGAGGCTTTGGAGAACAGCAAGCGCTTTGAAGCTCCCATGACAATCGATAAGGTTGCAGAGCTTGCACGCCCCCTGCTTTCAATTGGCAACCAATACGGCGAAGGATGGTTTTTAGCCGGCGAAATGGTAGAATTGATACAAAGCGGTGTTCCGAACGTCGTTTGTATCCAACCTTTCGCCTGCTTGCCTAACCACGTTGTCGGCAAAGGCGTTATAAAACAGCTCAGAAAGCTTTATCCTACCTCCAATGTTGTTGCCGTTGATTATGATCCCGGCGCGAGCGAGGTCAACCAATTAAACCGTATCAAGCTTATGCTTTCCGTTGCAAAAAAACGATTGGAAGAAAATGAAAACAGTTAACTTAATTTAAGGAGGAGATGTTTTGATCAGCGATTTTTTAAAAAGTGCAGAAGCGTCTTCCCCTTCCGCAGCAGTAATTATATCTGTCGCTTTGATGCTTTTCCTTGCATTTTTGATGACAAGAATCACCAAAAGACTAAAATTACCAAATGTAACAGCATACATAATCACCGGCATACTGATCGGGCCGTATTGCCTTGATTTCGTACCTCAAACGGTTATCGACGGAATGGATTTTCTATCCGACATAGCTTTGGCGTTCATATCATTCAGTACGGGTCAGTTTTTCCGTTTTTCTTCTCTTAAGAAAAACGGACCAAAGGTATTTTTGATAACTTTATTCGAGGCTTGCTTCGCATCGGCGGCGATCTTTGTACTTGCCTACGGTGTACTTAATCTCAGCCTGACGTTTTCAATTGTACTTTCCGCCTTAGCCGCAACAACTGCTCCCGCATCGACAATGATGACGATTCGTCAAACGGGCGCAAAGGGTGATTTCGTCGATACGCTTTTACAGGTTGTAGCGCTTGACAACATTGTCGGTCTTCTCGCCTACAGCGTGGCAATATCGGTTGCATCCGCATCGATCTCGGGCGATGGATTCAACTTTACCGACGTGTTGATGCCAACCGTTACTAATATATGCGTGCTTTTACTTGGATGTCTTTTCGGTATTTTAATGAAGCCGCTTTTGCAAAACAAAAGGTCTACAGATAATCGCCTTATAATAATGATTGCATTTTTGTTTGCGTTCTGCGGCATATGTGTAACTCTTGACATATCTCCGCTGCTCGGTTGTATGTCAATGGGCACAGTGTATTTCAACATCACAGAAGATGACAAGCTTTTTAAACAGCTCAACTATTTTAATCCGCCTATACTTTTGCTGTTCTTCGTAAGGTCAGGCACCTGCTTTAACCTGAGTGTCCTTTTGGAACAGTCATCTACTGTAGGCACCGTATCGTTACTAACGGTTGGAATCGTTTATTTTATCGCAAGAATTATCAGCAAATACGGTGGAGCGTTTCTGGGATGTCTTGTGTGCAAAAAGCCAAGTAATATCCGAAATTATTTAGGCTTAGCACTTATACCCCAGGCGGGAGTTGCTATCGGACTTGCCGCCTTGGGCGCACGTGCGCTCGGAGGCGAAACCGGCGAGGCTTTAAGCACCATCATTCTTGCCTCAAGTATACTTTATGAGCTTGTAGGCCCCGTGTGTGCTAAGCTGTCGCTTCACCTTTCCGGCTCATACTCTGATAAGATAGAAAATCTTGTCGAAGTCCCCGAAACCGACGAAAGCGGTAATAAAAAAAGCGATGTCGATATACTTATCGAACGTATTAATAAAATTCAACAAGAGCTTCCACCGCACAGTATTAACGAAGATGAAAATGAATTCACCAATGCCGCTGAGGAGCATTTTGAAAATCAATTCAACAGCTTTTCGCGTTTCGGACGTTTTCGTCGCAGATAAGGAGAAACTATGAATTTACTAACAAAAGACCCTGTTGCTTTACTTTTGGGAAACTGGGCATCCGAATTAAGCCTTGAATCGGTCATTTTGAGAGTTTTTCTGTCGATACTACTCTCGGCTATTATTGGTTGTGAACGTTCAAGCAAGCGCCATTCAGCAGGTCTTAGAACGTTTATGCTTGTATCACTTGCGTCTACAGTTGCGATGATACTTGATTCATATGTAGTTACCGCCACGGATTCAAATTTATATCTTTTTTCTGCTGCAACGATAATCGGCGTTGCAACAATAAGCGTTAACTCTATGCTTTACAGCTCAAGAAGCCAAATTAAAGGACTTACTACCGCAGCAGGTCTTTGGGCTTCCGGTATTGTCGGACTCGCTCTCGGTGCAGGTCTTTACACAGTTACTTTGATCGCATTTGCAGCTTTACTTTGCTGTCTTATGTTCTTCCCTGCTTTTGAAGTTTTTCTTAAAAACAGATCGAATCACTTTGAATTCCATCTTGAACTGAAAAGCAGCACTTATTTGCAGGATTTTGTAACAACAATAAGAAAATTAGGCCTTTCTATTGATGATATCGAATCAAATCCCGCATACCTTAATTCCGGATTAAGCGTTTATACTGTTGCAGTTTCTATCCAAAGCAAGGAATTAAAACAATACAAAACTCACCGCGAAATCATTGAGGCGCTTGATACACTCGACTATGTTCATCACATAGAAGAAACACACGGATAAGGGGTTTGAAATGAAACCGTTACCAGTAAGTATGCTTGCTTTTGAAAGCGCTATATTAAATGCTGATAAGCCCGTTCTTGTTGTATTCGGCGCAATGTGGGACAGAAACAGCAGAATGCTGTTCGGTCTTATGGACGAGTACGGCGAAAAGCTTGACGGGAAAATGATCACAGCAAGAGCTGATATTGATTATGTGCCGGAATTGTTCGCCGATTACGGTATTACCGAAATTCCAACGATGATTATTTTCGACGGCGGTGAACCCTTTAAACCTCAAGCCGGATATCACGGATTTGCCGACGTAGATAAATACATTTTCAGCTTTTACGGTTATCTTCCCTATCAAGCAAAATACGCTGATATCGAGAAATACTCTTGACAAATTTCAAATTATGATATAAAATAGTCAACGGTCTTTTGTGACCGCAGACGCGGGTATGGCGGAATTGGCAGACGCGCTGGATTCAGGTTCCAGTGGTAGCAATACTGTACAGGTTCAAGTCCTGCTACCCGCACCAAGTCTTAATAGCTTGAACCTCTTTACCGTTGGTAAGATGTTCGGGCTATTTTGCTTTATGGAGGAGTATGAAAACTTCGACGGTTAATTAGCATAGCAAAGCCGCAGGCGAATTTTCGTCTGTGGCTTTGTGATTGTGGGTATCCCTTATTCTTCTATTTCATCAAGCTTGTTCTCTTGGTCGCTTCCTTTTTCTCGGTGCCGTCAGCACCCTGTTTTTTACGAGTCTTCCATTCCGCATAGTCTCGTTTTCCTTCTTCGGATGCAAGATACTCCCGCATAATTGGCAGCAGTATCCGTGCCAAAGATTCCATTTCATATTCGGGGATACCTAAATCATTGCGAGGAATTTTCTTCTTTCTCGGCATGATATAGTATCCTTTCTTTTTAGTTGTGATCACTCTTCATAAATCTTCGTAATTCCGGAGCGATGATGACCGAGTCGCTCTGAGACCTCTCGTCTTGCCTGTTCCTCATTCATACCACGGGCAATAAGTCTTTCTTCCGTCTTTTGCGCGTAAGTGTGCCGTATTGCATGCCAACCGTAACCGCTGTCTGCTCGCTCTTTCTTGCCCTCTTTAATCTGAGCCTTTCGATCGGGATCCAAAATTTCATCAATATGATTGCTCATCCAATTGGTCAAAGCGGTTTTCACTTTCTTTACGCTGTTCTTGTGATTATCGCAGAACAAATAATTGCTTGACTTTTTCCCGTCCGCCTTGGCAATATTTAAAATCTTTTGCAGCATTATGACTTGCTCTTCCGTATCAAGCGGAATATCTCTTGCCTGACCGCCTTTTCCGTTGGGTATGTGTAACTGCTTTGACTCAAGAGCTTCTTCCAATTGATAGATTCTTAATGTGGCAAGCTCATTTTTTCGCAGACCAAAATGGTAAACTACATATACTCCTAACACTACGTCACGTCTGTCTCCGCTTTTTGCGACATCTACCATTTTTGTCAGTTCACTGTCAAGGAATCCCTTGTTGTACTTGCCTACCTCTCTCTTCTCCAAATCAAGCTTCTTGTTCTCCGGCAGCTTGTTCTTACACTTTGAATGCTTATGCCAAAATCGAATAGCGGACAGTTCGGTCATAATATACGATGCGCTTTTCCCATTTGCTTGAAGAAAATCAACGTAGGCAAAAATATGCTTGGCAGAAACATTCTTGACATTCTCAAGACGAAATTCAACTGCCAGGAATTTTGCGAAGCGTTCTTCGAGCGCAGAGTGATAACGTCTTCTTGTTTCAATCGATCCATTGTTGCAGTTATCAATATCACGCTTGAACTGAACGGCAAGGTTGTTCGCTATGTTCGATTGTGTCTCGGTCAATTCGTACTTAATCTGAACGCCCATAGGCCTTTCACCTCCTTTCTGTAAATCTTTCAAACGAAAATTCCAATATTTTCGTTTGTACTGTAGTAATGCATTACAAAAAGGGGTACTTTCAAGAAAAATGCAAAAAAATTTGAGTGAAAAACGCAGGGACGAAAGGCTTATCTTCCATCTCTGCGTTTTGCTACCCAAAATATTATTAAGTTGTTTTGCTGACGAAAATCATCTTCGTAATCAAAATTTATGCGCTATCATCTCGAAACAAAAATTTGCGCCGTCATATCGATACGACTATCATAAATCATTTCGATAGGATAGCATACTTTTAAACTCTATGGGACTCATTTTCAGCCGACTGTTTTGTGTGTGATACGACTGTGATTATTACCGTTTGCCCGTATTACACAGAAAACAGCCGGAACGCCGCAGGCGAAAAAACGCCTCTCTATAAAAAATCTATGTGTATCATTTCGATAAGACAGTCATTCTTTGTCATTTCAAAATTATAGGATATCATTTGTCATTTCAAAAAGACAGCGGCAAGGCATAGCTATCCCATTGGCACGGAGGTAGATTTTCCGTATCATTTCTTCTGTTTTCTTTTTCTATGCTCTAAAAAATGCCTTGCCGTTCGGCGACTTCAATGATATTTTCGTCGCCGTTTCTATTTTCTTCGCCAATAGAAACGGCGACACTTTCGAAAAGACAATCATAAATCATTTCAAAAGGAGCCGTCCCGCTTATCACAAAACAGTCATTGAGGAAGTTAACTGCTACGCGGGACTTGTCATATATCATCTCAAAGAAATCATCATAGAGCATATCAAAAGGTGTATCATATTTAGTTGTGTAACAATGAAGGTGAGTACAGCGGATATGATCCGGCGCATACCTGCCACGTGACAGGCGTCAGAGACTTTCGTTCTGACAGCGCAGTGCCGTATACTGTAACTATTTACAGCGCCTACTTCATTCGGTCGACGGCAAGGATTTCATTTACCGTTTGAAATCCGGGAAACCTCGGCTGTGACCTTTGTCGCACAGAGACAGCGGTTAAATTGACCGTGCCGCACACGGTTGACTGCTTGGCAGATCTTTTGCTTTGGCTGTGGGGTCAGCCTCTGCCATCCACCATTTTCGTTCACAAACCGCAGTCTGCAGTGAACTGTTACGTTGCCTTGTTGCTTGGATTTTAATATTGTAGGCAACACTTCCTTGGGATTTTTCCTTTCATTTGAATTCCTCCTTCATTGTCATAAATATATTTTGACTCCAAAGCAAGCTCCTTGCTTGTGGGAGAACAAAAACAAGGTACAAAAAAGCACCTATCCGAAGATAAGTGCTGTTGTTGCTGTATGCGGAAGGAAACACATAACTTCGAAAGTTCTACTAAGTTTTGTTTTGAATGCTTCCTTCATGTTTTTTAAGCCCATATATAATATAATCGATTTTAGGGCAATCGTCAAGTGGCATGATGCAGATTTTATACCATATACTTTAGTAAAAGTTAATATACTGACTCAGTATCAATTTTGCTGACTTCAATTTCAAAATTCATCCTCATATTGACCGGTGAGATATGTATGTATTCAAATGGCTGCAAATTTATGTTAAACCTGCAATTATTAGCATTGACTTGTTGGTTTAACAAAGCTAACCGTTCTTCTTGCTGATACTCGTAACTTAAATCCTTATTAAATAGTTCATCGTATTTATTTGTTGGTTTAATGTAAAAATCGCTGTGAATGTCTCGATATGTTACTTTATCACGTTTTATAAAAATGCCATTTTGTGAGCAAAAATCAAATATGGGAGTGATGAGTTGTTCTGGTTTAATGGTTAGGATGTTTATGTGCTCTTCCTCGTTTTTGGATTCACAATTAGAAAAACCTTCTACTAAACGTGAATCAAATATTATATCGACATTATGAACCCCTGCATTCGTTATATTCTTTATTAACGTTTCTCCGCAAATCATATAAATACAGAAAACAGGCAATCTCTTGATACTATACCTTCTTAAATATACGTAGTTACCATCATCAATAATTTCCAAATCTTTTCCGAGTTGTTCTATTGCATTTTGCACCCTAACGTCTGTTCGTGGCAGATGCGCAAAAAACCCTTCGTAAGTATCGCCTCTAACTATGTTACCGTCTTTTTGGTAAGCTTTCAAATAGTTGTCGATGCAAGAAAACGAGACTTGCCCATTGATAAGTGTTTTTATCCATCGCGCTTCATCAAAACGATGAAGCATAATCATCATTTTATTTTTCTCCATATTATTTTGTTTCATAGTTGCGAAGCCTCCATTCTATTTTATGAACATGGTCAATTTGCTAATGCAAACAATCAGAACGAAACCCTCATTACTTCGTGAAGGTTGCCTTGCGTATCTTCTATTGTTTCGACATCAATCATCCTCAAAGATTGCATCATGTACACCACTGCCCATACTTCCTCAAATTGTGCTGAGAGTCCAGTGTACCCGTTCTTCAAATCAAATGCGATATCGTACGGCGAAAAAACGGGAGCACCGCATTGAAGATTATCTTTTAGTATTTCTGCAATGTCCTTTGCCAACTTTGATTTTTTCACAGCTGTTTTATAAGAGAATTCCAATAAAGGATCACAATCGAATCCGTATATACTCTCGTCACCATCAGGATTGAACCAATTCCAATAAAGAAATATGAATCGTTCAAGATCATCTCCATCTGAGGGACACCATGTTTTCATAATTTTGGAGAATCGAATCATGAAATTATGAAGCACACGGAATTCTTCTTCAGATAAAAAGCTGCCTTGATGGATCATAAAATGTGTTTCGTTGTTTCTCAGCTTTTGCAGTAATTCAAGCTCTACTTGCAATGATTCTTCTTGAGCAAGGCTTTTACCAAACAATTCTTGATGCAACGAAATTAAATCTTTGAATTGGATTGTTTTGAATTTTGAGAGTTCTTCACTCTGTAACTTTTCAAAAAATCTATTCAAGTTCGTTGCATTAGCATAGTCGAGCACGAGTTTCGCATTGCTTTTTGGTTTTCGCACATCTGCAACTCTGTGATCATTATTATTCAGCAGCATTTGCTTCATAATAAGCTCGACGGCATTATGGAGCGAAGATACAAAGTTTTTCTGATATTGAAGTGTTGCTTTTCCGTCTTTTATGTCATTACAATAACGTATAGCCGCTGCCCATGCTTCAAAGGCATTGTCCATTAATATTGGTCTCATTTTTTACTCCTTGTTTTTTGACAAAATGTTGATGCCCATGCCAACGGTGGATGCAGAGCACTCATCCAAATCGTTGACATGGACAATCAGTTTTACTACTTAGCCCTTCATTTCACTCGTACAAGAATTTCGCCTTCATCTTCTGCGATGTAATAAGAGACCTTCAAGTTGTCAGCGGTGGTATCTTCCCAAGTATAGCAAAACCACTCATCGTCTAACAGTTCAGAATAACCTGTAAAATCTCCAAAGCATTTTTTAAGACATTCCACCACATATTCTTCGTCATTCCGCCAATCTGTCGGAATCCACGTGAATCTTACGGCAGTAATGTTTCCTTTGAAATACTCAAACTTATAATATCCCTCAATTTCAAACAATGAATCCATATTTTGATAATATGTATCACCATCATCTTCAAAATGTGGATAGTCCTTCAAAACATTTTCTGCGGCACCATTGATGTAACTGGCGTATTCTAAAAGTTTTTCCAGGTCTGTTTTCATAGTTCCGTCTAACACTTGATCTTCGGGGTCGGATATGCGATATACCCATCTGATTTTTACGGATTTATCCGCATTACGTTCGCACAAAATACTTGAATATATTCCAATGTTTGTCCATTCGTATTTAGTTCCAAAGATATTACTATCGGCGGGTTCTCCATATATGGATTTAAGTGCCGAAACTATCTTGGAGAAATCTTTAACTTTACCATTTGACAACCAGTCCAGCGTATCGATTTTTAAGCCTTTACTATCTTCAGCATATGCTCCGAGTTCGAAGTGACCATCTTCGCCAAACAGAGGATTACTTCCGTTGATAAAGTTTCCCAAATCCGCATTTAATGATATATTTCCAGACTCATCACATCTGCGGCCGAGGATTTTGCTTGCATATTCAATTTTTTCCTCGTCAGAGAGTTCTTTCCCGTTATGATCACCCGTTGATTCCATTGAACCTTCGATTTGCAAATCAGCATCTATAACATATTCTGTATCGTAAGAGTGCAGGTATCGTTCTCCGCCATATTCTTCGTAATAGAAGGTTTCTGTTGTAGAAGTGTCGTGGATTTTAAGTGAACCGAAATTTCCGCCTGAAAAATCCATTACAATTCTTACATCACCTTCATTAGCGTCAAAATCTAATTCATCATAAACATTATCATATATTTCAACAAGAGTTTTGCAAACATCCATAACTTCTAACAACGCTTGCTCGGTTGTGCTGTTAGAGTTTCTATATTCCTCAAAAATGGGGAGTTTAACGCTAAATGTCCATTCGTACCACTGTTCGGTATCCCAATCATTTTCCAATGAAAAACTGTAGTCTATGATAATGTCAACACCAGTGGCATCTTCCATTTGTCTTTCTAATGGCATAACAACTTCTTGGATCTGTTTTTCAACATAGCTTTCTCTTTTTGCTATCTTTGCATTCTCTATTATAGTGGGCAAAGAGATAACAAAAATAACTACTGCTATAATCGTGCACACAATCGCAGTTGTTTTAATACGCTTTTTTCTCTTTTGCGCCTCAAGTTTCTGTCGTTCAGCTTCAGCACGAGCTCGGCTCTCCGAAATTTTTTGTGCCAAATCTTTACGAGTTGCTTCCAACGTATTGAACAAAGCTTTCGCTAAATAGGAATCGCAATCTGCTTTACTGCCAAGGTTCGAACCTACAGGCATAATAGCCTGTAATCTTTCGATCAGATCATCGTGACCGCATTGTTTCACAAGAATATTCCAGTTGTCGTTCGTTGTTATCGAATAAATAAGTGAATTAGCCAAGCGCTTGGATGCTCCTTCGCTAGACAAAATTTCATCATCATTCAACTTACGCAAATACTCTCGGCATTGATTTGGACTATCGAGTGCTTTAACAATCTTTCCGTACTCTCTAATCACAGCATTTGCATAAGAGGATGTGTGCTGATACAGGACATCGTTCGTGCTTTTATTTGTATAACGAGCCAACAGAGAAGCACTGTAATAATTTGGCTCAGCAAAGTTGGGATAATCAGCCTCACCCAAGGATTCTTTCAAAAACGATATAATTTTTGAACCTTGTTTGAAAACATTGGCTGTTTCAAAAGAATCCTCATCCAGCATTTCCTGTTTCATTGCATGCATATAAACAGCCATGTTAAACGGACAAGCCACAAATGAGCTTTCTATAACAGCACGTTTGTTTCCCGCCAAATTGATATTTTCCAACAGATCATTCGAGCGTTCAAGGTTAATGAAATCCAAAGCAGCCTTATCAAATTTACCTGCTTTAATTAGGTCGGAAACATATTTATCCAACAGCTCATAAGCAAAGAATGTAAATACCGTGTTCATGGCAGGAATCACGTTATCCGCAATGTACGCATTTTCCTGTCGGTCATATTCTGCTGCCTGCTTGTCCAATTCTGCAATTTCACGATTGTATGTTTTTAATGCTTCCTGCTCCTGTTTAGTCTGCTTAGAAGCATCCATGTAGGCATAAATCATGTGGTTCACAAAACTGCCGGAGATAATACCGAAGTCCAAGCCCGTAACACTTGCTTCTTTACGATATATGGCACCCTCTACACCGGCTTTGTATGTATCGAGCTTTTCTCGTCGTATGGAAATTATTTGTCTTAGAACCTTTTTCTTGGTATCCAAAAACAGCTCATATCCCTTGTTGCCTTGCAAATAATCATTCGCAGTTCTATCATAGATGTCATTTTCCAAGAGCTTGCGAACGAATTTTGCCACTTGATCGTTGATTGCGGCAATCATAAAATTATCATTTTCAATCATAGCAACATCGATCCCAATCAGCCTGTTGAATGATGATATCAAGTTATCTCTTATTTCATTCGTAAAGTCAACCAATCCGACATAAGTTACGACATCGGATGGTATACTGTATTCTTTATTAAAAAACTTAACTGATAAGTTACTCATTTTCATCCTCCGCTTACTCTGCCGCACTACCGGCTCTTACCCATTCATCTACTTCGTCAACTTTGAATTTCCATTGTCTGCCCATCTTATGAGCAGGCATGTTTTTTATTTCAATCCACTTGAATACAGTATCTCTGCTTACACCAAGATACTCACAAATTTCCTTAAGGGAATACCATCTGTTTGTTAGTTCCACGTCCTTAACCTCGCATTCTTGAAGTTGGTGTATATATTATAACACATTTTAAGACAAAAATCAATGGGTTAAAGTCGATTAGCGTAGGTTGCTAGCTAAAAATATCGCAATAAGTTGTAATTAGAAATTTTCGTCACGAATATTTTACACATATATCGTTTATGTAAACCTATATTGTATTGACTTTACGCTTATTTTGTGTCATAATGTATGTATACTGAAAACGAGGTGTATTTTCATGACGAAAATTATTGGTAAAAGATTGAGAGAACTGCGTGTGGAAAACCGCTACTCTCAACAGCAGATTGCGGAGATGTGCGGTTCGACACAAGCAACCATTGGCAGATATGAGCAAGGCCTTGTGGACGTGTCCTTGGACAAGCTATTTTGGTACGCAGAAACCTTTGAAGTGTCTTTGGACTATATCTTCGGTAGAACTGATGATCCCAAGGGGCATCTGTACGAAAAGGACGAGCCTTCCTTACCCTCCGATGCAAGTGTTAACGATTTTATAGAATTCTGCTTTGATCCTACATCACCCGCCAATGCCAAGCTGAAAAAGATGCTTGTACAGTTAATGCAAGAAAGCACAAAGCAACCCGATTAAATTTAGAACACGGCAAGAGGTAATGATATGGGACTGATTGAATGTACAAGCGGCGCTTCTCTTTGGCGCGGCTATGATTATTACAAAGATAATAAAGTTAAGAATTTGATTGAAACATCTCCGGGGTTATTCACTGCCGATGTTGAAGGCAATTCTGATGAGCCTTACATTGTAGAGATCGATATTGCGCACCCTCGAAAATCCAAATGCAACTGTCCTCATGCAGACGGAAAACGTATCGTGTGTAAGCATATGATGGCGGTATATTTCACTGCCTTTCCGGAAGAAGCTCAACGAATCTATAATGAAGCAATGGCTTATCAGGACCAAGCTGACAAGCGCGCCGAAGAGCTCTATGAAAAGGTCCGTCAATGTGTTTGGAAAATGAAGAAAAGCGAAGCTCAGCAAGCTTTACTTGAAGTGCTCTTCGATGGACCGGAATGGCAATTTGATAGATTTGTAAGAGAACACGATTTGGAGGATGACTATTATTAAAATACAGAAGGGAGAAAATACATGAAAGCCGTAATTTACGCTCGATATTCATCGGACAATCAGCGTGAAGAAAGTATAGACGGGCAACTTCGTGAATGTATGGAATTTGCCCAATACAACGAAATGACCGTTGTTAATACATATATTGATCGCGCTTTGTCCGCAAAAACAGATAATCGTCCTGAGTTTCAGCGAATGATAAAGGATAGCTACAAATGCAACTTTGATGTGGTGATCGTATGGAAGTTAGACCGTTTTGCACGTAACCGCTATGACTCGGCACACTATAAGGCACTTCTAAAAAAGAACCGTGTGCGTGTAGTATCTGCCAAAGAAACCATTTCTGAGGGCGCAGAGGGCATCCTGTTGGAATCTTTGCTTGAAGGTTATGCAGAGTACTATTCCGTAGAACTTGCTGAAAAAGTTAAACGAGGGCTTACAGAGAACGCACTGAAAGGCGTTTGGAACGGCGGTACGGTTCCTTTTGGTTATGTCGTCAACAAACAAACTCACAAGTTGGAGATCGATCCACTTGCAGCAGATGTTGTTCGTGAAATCTTTGATATGGCTTACGACGGCAAAACAGTCAAAGAGATTCACCGTTATTTAGAAGAAAAGAATATTACGCGTTCTAATGGCAAACCGCTTCGCTATAATGCAGTGCGCTATATTCTCTCCAATCGCACGTACATAGGCGAATACAATCATTCGGGTGTATTGATTGAAGATGGTGTTCCCGCAATCATTGAAAAGGATCGTTTTGAAAGGGTTCAAAGTGAATTAAAAAAGAACTCCAAAGCACCTGCACGTCATACCGCAGACGATGATTATCTTCTCACAACCAAATTGTTCTGCGGCAAATGCGGAGCAATGATGGTGGCACAGGCCGGTACAAGTCATACGGGAAAAGTACACCGCTATTATGCTTGTGTCCGTCAGAAAAAGCACAAGTGCAACAAGAAGATGATGCACAAGGAAAAACTTGAAAATTTCATCGTATATAAGACGATGGAGATTTTGAAAAATGATTCTGTGATTGAAGAACTCTCGGCTCTACTTTACAATCTACAGTACAACGAAAGCACGGTTCTTCCCCAATTGGAACAGCAGTTGAAAGAACGCGAGAAAGAGATCGAAAACATTGTAAATGTTATTCAGCAAGGAATTGCATCTCAAGCGTTGGTAAAACGTCTTGGTGAACTTGAAGCATCAAAGAACGAAATCAGCGACGCCATTATCAAAGAGCAAATTCAGTCACCGACCTACACGCAGGACGAATACAGAATGGCTCTTACAAACTATCGAAAGATCGACATTACTCAGCAAGACGGTAAAAGAAAAATCATCGACACATTCATCAATGCCATTTATGTGTACGATGACCATTTCAAAATCGTATATAACGGTAACAACAAAGAGGAGACAGTTAGTCTTGAAGCACTCGAAAACAGTTCAACCTTGTTTTCATCCGGTGCACCAGAAAAAACGACAAGTTTCGACTTGTCGTTTTTTCAGTTATATTCGCCTTGCGGCGAGTTATATTGCTTCACAGTTATAATTTGCTATTGCCGAGTGGTATTGCCTTCGGCGGTTAAAAGGCGAATATAATACCGCAGCGAAACGAAGTGGAGCAATATCACTACGAGCAAAGCAAGTAATATCACCCCGCCGAAAACGGAATATCACTAAAAATATAACACAAACGCCTTGAGATCGGGACACTGTTGTCTACTCATGATTTAAAAACTTTCGTTATTTTTTATCAAAATCATCTACTTAACGCAAGGAATGATGCACCAAAGTCCGTTTTATTGTACACTATACGTTGTATAATACTATCAAAGCTTATAAAAGCGTTTATTGCGAAGAAACGAGGTGACTACGATGAGTAATACCATAAGCAATGCAATCAGCAAACTTTCAAAAATTACCGAAAAGACACCTATTGATTGGGATGCTTTCGATTCCGTTCTGAAGCAATTAGAGGACATTAATGTCTATGATGACAAGTACGAAGAAACTATCCTGTCACAATTTTTAATGGATGGAGATTTCTATAAACGCGGCTTTGTCCTGTCAGATATAGTCCGTCATTTCCTTGCTTGCGGTTATGATGTTTCTGCAAACAACGGCTTAAACGGTGGTCTGGCACTTCATTCGCTTTGTTGGTCTTCGTATGATCATTACATTTTGGATGCTGCGAAAGTTCTAATGAATGCCGGAGCACCCGTTAAATACAAAACCGATGACGACGATCCCGACGAAGAACCCATGGGTCTTCTTAGAAGCATCAGATGTAAGCTTTCAGGCGCATGGATGGTGGATAACGACTATGCTTGGGCGAATACGCTGCAAGCCTATTATGCTATGACAGAAGCCAATATTGCGGGAAAGGATTACAATTCAATCGATAATTATGTCACTTGTATTGGAAAACCACTTACTGCTGTTTCGGCCATTAGGAATGGAGATACACTCACTTTGCAGAATGAGGGAGTTTTCTCGGTCTACTCAGAACCGATTGTTATGTATTTTGAAGACACGCCTTTGGTTATTAGCATTTATTCGGACTTTATCGTAAATCCCGTGTATGCCGACGATAAGAAAAATGAGCTTTGCGATGTTACCGGTGTATTTTCCTCTGTCATTGGTGCAACGCTAAAAGAAGTACAATACATAGGCACAACGATTTGCTGTTTTGAATTTGACAATGGACAAAGACTGTTTTTTGCCGGCCGTGACAGCGGCAACAAAAAACGGGTCGGGATTTTTGAAATTCGTGCCAAAGACAACGCCGTTGATATCGAACGCCTCAAAATCGAAAGCATTTGCGGTATAAACGGAACTATATTTGCAAGTACCGTTACAGACTATGAAGAGGATGCGATCGCCATTTTCTGTGACGATGCAGCATATATTCTGTACACTTGTCCCGGAAGCAGCGATAAATACAAGTTTGGAATCTGCTCCTGCTCCAAAGAGTTGGTCAATGAATATGCGCGTCAATACACACTAAAGAACCACTCGCGGATTTCCTGTGTTTACAAGCAAGACAATCTTCAAGCTATCCGTATCGATTACCCTGAAGGACACTTCTATATAGTCGCTACCGAAAACAGCAACATTGGAATTCGACTTAGCGATAAACTGTATGACCCTTTAGATATCTACGCTTTTCTAAGTACGAAAGGAAAGCATATTGAGTTCCAAAAGCGAAAGATCTGAACGTATATATGATGAAAGTCGGCAAATAAACAAAAAGCAGTAAACACGATAGCGTTTACTGCTTTTTTACTACTTCAAATTCAATACGGATATTGCGTCGGTGATATTCTTTTCAAGCGCTTCGCGGCCGTACTTATCAACCTCGGCCTTATTCTTATCGCCGTGTGTAAGACATCCGGCGCCGCCGATACAGCCACCTATACATGCCATACCCTCGATGAAGTTGCCATCAAGAATACCCTTGCTGAGCTTAAGTAAAGCGATTCTGCACGCTTCAATACCGTCACAAACAACGGGTTTGATTTCAAAGTCGATATTTTGCTCCTTCATTGCTTGTGCCGCAGCATCGGTAAGACCACCGCTGCGTGCAAATATACGTCCGAAATACGAAGCGTTATCAAGCACACCCTCTTCAAGAGAAGCAATATCGAGATCGCGACTATCAAAGAGCGCTTGCAGTTCTTCAAACGTCAATACTGCATCAACATAGTCCTTAACACTGTCAAGCTTAGCTTCTGCTTTTTTAGCTGTACACGGGCCGATAAATACGACCTTTGCATTAGGTGTGTTTTCCTTAATATATTTCGCCAGCGCCGCCATGGGAGAAAGATTGTGCGATATATATTTTTCAAGATCGGGGAAAGTGGACCTTATGTACTGAACGAATGCAGGACAGCAAGAGCTTGTAAGTATCCCCTTTTCGGAAAGCTCGCGCGCTTCGGACATGGCAACCATATCTGCGCCGAGAGCCGCTTCGATAACATCATGGAAGCCAAGCTCCTTCAAGCCGGAAACAACTTGTCCGAGCTTTGCGTAAGAAAACTGGCTCGAAATAGAGGGTGCAACGATTGCAAACACTCTGTCGCCGTTTTCAACGTAGCGGCTACCGTTTTTAAGTATTTCGATAGCATCGATAATAAAAGACTTATCGGTAATTGCGCCAAACGGGCACTGATAAACGCAGGCTCCGCATTGGATGCATTTTGAATTATCGATTTTAGCTTCGTTATTCTCATTCATAGAAATTGCTTTAACTTTGCAAGCGTTCTGACAAGGACGCTTACGACTTACGATGGCGGTAAATGGACAAACCTTTGCACAAGCGCCGCATTCCTTACACTTGGATTTATCGATATGAGCGACGTGATCCTCATCAAAAGTGAGCGCACCGAATTTACAAACGTCTTCGCAACGGTGAGCCAAACAACCGCGGCAAGCGTTGGTAACCTCATATCCGCCGACGGGACATTCATCGCAGGCAATTTCAAGGACTTCGATTATATTGGGATTCTCTTTATTTCCTCCCATTGCAAGCTTTACACGTTCAGCCAATATAGCTCTTTCCTTATAAACGCAACAACGCATTGTAGGTCTGTTGCCCGGAACAAGCTTTTTGGGAACGTTCAAAAGATCTTCAACCAAAGTATCGTTCCAAGCAAGTCTTGCAACTTCACGCAATACTTTATATTTAAGATGTTGAACCTTTGTGTCAAATTTTCTCATCAAAGCACCCCTTAGATATTGGCACCCTTAATAACTGCCTTAAGTGCTTCAGCAGATGCGTGAAGCTTTTGGAATTCATCATCACTCAGTTTTTGAGTTAAGATCGACCGTACGCCGTTAGAATCCACCAAAGACAAGGAGCTCAAGCAAACGTCCGAGATACCGTATTCGCCCTCATGCAAGGAAGAAACGGTAAGCGCTGTTTCGGCATTGCCTGCCAAGGTATTAACGATATGAGTGCTGGACATTGCGATACCGTAAACGGTGCAGCCCTTACGGGAAATAATCTTACCGCCGGACTTTCTTACGTAGTTTTCTACGTCGTCACGCTTATATTCGGTGGGAAGATTATATGCGGAAGCGATTGACGCGTTGTATTCGTCAACAGGCACACCCGCAATAGTAGCAGAAGACCATGCTACGAACGAAGTATCGCCGTGCTCACCAAGCACGTTTGCGTGAACCTGTTGCTTATTTACGTGATAGATTTCTGCAAGACGTGTGCGGAGACGTATTGTATCAAGAACTGTACCCGTACCCATAACCTGACTTTTGGGAAGACCGGTGTATTTAATGAAAGCATAGGTCAAAATATCCACAGGATTTGCAACAAGAATATAAATAGCGTTCGGAGCATATTTAACGATCTCATTTGCAATGCTCTTAATAATGCCGACGTTGGTTTGAACAAGCTCAAGACGAGTTTGTCCGGGCTTTCTGCCTATACCCGAGGTAATAATAACAACGTCCGAGCCAACAGCATCGCGGTAGTCACCTGCATAAATATCGCAGTTTGCAAGGAAGGGCGTAGCTTGTTTAATGTCAAGAGCTTCGCCGAGCGCCTTTTCGGTATTGATGTCTATCAAAACGACTTCGGAAGCAGCTCCTCTTGCAAGTAAGGAATAAGCAGTGGTAGAACCAACCGCACCTGCACCGATGATTGTTACTTTTTTCTGCATTTCATTTCTCCCTCAATTAATTTTATTTAGAAATAACTTACTTTTATACGTTTACCCATTTTCTTCAAGCAAGCGGAAAGCTCATCGACCAAATTCATTTTAATATTGAAATTAATGGGCAAATCGGGGTTTTGATGCGCCGGATTGACCGCGCGCCCAACAAAAAAGTTGATATCGGTCGCTTCTTCAAAAAGCAATCGACTTATAAGCGCTGCACCGTCACGTTTGAAATTCCATTGCTCATACAGCGCATTCTCGTTTAGATAATCTTTAGCGTACTGAATAACCTTATTCATCGTAATAACGCCTTCTGTAACAAGGTCAACTCCTTCTATCGTGGCGATAGGAGGAACATCGCTCCGTTCAAAGCTCAAGCTTGCTTTTACAGGCTTACCGAGAAATTTGGCAGCTATAGAAGACGTTGTACCGCCGCAAACAATATGTTTGCCTTCTTTGGAAAAGAACAGCGACATCATTCTGTTTGCATCATCACGATTTGAAGGAGGACCGAAAAGAATGTTCATCGGTTCCCGCTTTCTGATCTTGACCACGCACGCCGTCGTATCATCACCGGGTTGGAATCCGTAAAGGCGGTCACATTCGTCGACTAACATTGTTGAAAGATTCTTTGCTGTATAACCGCCTGCTACAAGCGCCTGCATATATTCGGCAATCTCTTCTCTCCTCCAACCGAAATTGTAGGTGATACCAAGACCGGCATGGGGACATCCGTCGCTAAGTGCAACAAACACGTCGTTTTCCTGCAATTTGAACGTAGACGTAAATATCTTTTTGCCGCCTATGTTCATTTCGGTTTTGGGATAGTTGTATTGCTCATAATCGCGAATGACGATTACATGAGGATTATCGTACTGAATGACCTCGGCAGTCTCATTATTGATCAAATGGATTATCGTAAAGGTTGAATAAGCAACACCGCGTACCGAACAAACAGGAAGCGTTGCGGCAATCGTGGAAACACATTCCTCTATCGGCAAGCCCGCCGCCATCATAGTTGAAATGATTTTAGATGTAAGTGTTGAAAGAATGCTCGCTTTTACGCCGCTGCCAAGTCCGTCGGCAAGAACGATCACAGTAGAATTTTCATTTTCCTCAACGATATCGACGTGGTCACCGCAAAGCTCTTCGCCGTAATGATTGATGCTCTTATATCCAATATCTGCGCAAAGATCATTCATCGTTGATCGACTCCTTTAACTTCGTAAGCGCAATTTTGGTTTCTGCGGCAGTTTCGCCGAGAAGCGATGCGATCTCCTGAACGATACGCATTTGCTTTTCAACTACCATATCTGCTACCTCAAGTGTTTTTTGGTTAAATGTATTTTTCTTAACCCGCTCTTCCTCGGAATCTGTTACGTCTCTCATAATGCCGACTATCATATGTGTTTCGTTATCATATACGACAGTTTGCTCAACATAACGTTTATACTCAGCCAAATACGTGAGCTGGTTGCGAACGGTTCTGCCGCTGTTTTTAACCTGCATGAAAATACTCGGATCAAGTATTCTGATAACCGGCTCACCGAGAACGTCTGATTCTGCACGAATATTCATAATTCTGCGAGCAGATTCGTTTATCTGCTGAACCTCAAGATTTTCGTTAAGAACTATAAGACCGTTCGGGGTGTTCTTTACTATGGTATCCGAAAAGCTTTCCGCCTTATCCTTAAGATACGGTAAGCACATCGAAATTTCAGCCTTACCCTGAATGATGGCGATCGCCTTTTCACGGCAGGAATTATAACCGCAAGAGCCGCAATTTAACTCGTCAGAAGTCTTAAATTTGCCCATTTGGCGAAGCACCGACATAATTTCGGATTCAGAGGGCGTTGCAAGCTTATGCTCAATCGCCGTGAAATGCTTTTTAAGATTCAGAGAATCGGGTTGTTGAACTTCAAAATCTTTTTCGCCGGCATATTCAGAAACCGTAATGAAATCCTTTATAGGTGATGCGTTGTGATATTTTTCCATAACGGGGCCACCTACGCAGCTGCCAACACACGCGGACATTTCGATAAAGCAACGGTGTATTTTTCCGTTTTCGATATCCTTTAACGCAGATACACAGTTATCAACACCGTCGATCGCCAAATAGGTATATCCGGGCGCATCCTGAGCCATTGTTTTTAAAACACCGCCGGTTGTCGGGAAAAAGCGCGCTCGGCTGTTGACGTTATTGTCCCTTTCGGGTATAAGCTCGATATTTTCTGCCTTGAGCCAGTTGGAAAGCTCTTCGAAGGTAAGAACGGCGTCAACTAAACCCTCATAATATTCCGCTTCATCCTTCTTTGCAACGCACGGACCGATAAAGAGCGTTTTAGCATTGGGCATCCTTCTCTTAATATCAGCGCAATGCGCTTGCATAGGCGACATAACGTCTGCAAGATATTCAAGACAGGAGGGAAAATATTTTTGTATAAGCAGATTTATGGAATGACAACAAGACGCTATAACAACATCTCTTTCCTCTTCCATAAGCATACGCTCATATTCGTTTTTAACGATCGTTGCACCGATAGCGGTTTCTTCGACATCATAAAATCCAAGTTGCTTTAATGCTTGACGCATGGATTCAATTCCGATACCGTTATAGTTTGCGATAAAGGACGGAGCAAGGCTAACAACGACAGGGTCGCCGCTTTGAAGCAAAACTCTTGCCTTTTCGGTACCGTCGACTATCTCTTTAGCATTTTGGGGGCAAACAACAAAGCAACGACCGCACAAAATACACTCATTACCGATAATATGGGCTTGATTTCCCGAAAAGCGTATGGCTTTTACAGGACAGTTGCGAATACATTTATAGCAATTCTTGCAATTGGATTTTTTCAAGGTTAAGCAATTCGCCATATTTCTTACTTCCCTTCGTTTACAGCAACCGCAAGTATATTCTTCTTGAAAAATTCATTAAAATTTTCACGAGTTACACCAACGTGCACTTCATCATTGACTTGAACGGTTACACCGACACGATTACACTTTCCGACGCAAAACGTACCTGCAAGCTCAACCTTGTCATTGAGTTTATTTTCTTCTATCGCCTGCATCAAAAGCTCGACAATATCCTGCGAGCCCTTTAAATGACAAGACGAGCCGACGCAAACATTAACGTGTACCATAAAAATTACACCTTTGCAAGAACAGCGTCATTAAAAAATTCATTAACAGTTTCGGGAGTAACAGAATAAAATTCTTCGCCTACGGTAACACAAACGCCTTTTTGGCAATTACCCATACAAAAAGTTCCGCCAAGCTCAACCTTATCACCGATATTGTTTTCTGCGATAAGATCCTGAAGCTTTTCAACAACCTGACGCGAACCTTTAATGTGGCAGGAGCTACCGATACAAACCGTAATTTTCATAAAAATGTTTCCTCTCTGATATATGTTCGTATACTTTTTTCGCCATAATAACCCATTGTTCTGTATACAAAGGTATTTTATCATATTTTTTTCTCTAAATCAAGTATAAATATTATATAAGTATAATCAATATAAGGCATATCGATTCACAACAGATTAAAATTCCTTGGATTGTTCTAAAAGTTTTAGATACGCGTTATTTCACCTGCAATATCTTCTTCCATTTTTGTTTTCACAGTCTGCACGTCATAGCCGCAACTAAACAGATAATACAATTTTGCAACAGCAGTCTCGGCAGTCACTGCGATTATAAAAATGAACCGCATAAAAGAAATTTTGCGGTTCATTTTTAATTATTATTTTTACTGTCATTTTTACGCTTTGCAAAATACAGCTGCAGTCCCAAATAGAAAAAGAGAGAAACAAGCATTATGAAATAATAGCTTAAAAGGCGCCAGATAAGCATAACGCCGTTCGCCGTAGCAGCTACCGCTATAGCAGACGATCCGCCCGTAACGTGTAAAATTATGGACTTGAATATTTGGCCGGTACAGCCCTCTGCGCCTCCGGATGCTCCCGGAGTGGGAAAAAATCCGATCGCAGTCAAAGCAAAAGAGGTTCCGATAATTATAAGGAACAGGTGGCTCGGTTCAACTTTAATATTGAACGACATAATTATGAAAAAAGCTGCGCCGTAATAAAAAACATGTGCAAGAATTTTTGATAATACGGCAAGAGCAAAATGTTTTTTCTTATGAAGAAGATCGGCAAAGGCCTCTTGAACCTGAGCTAAAAACGATTCTAAAGCATCAGCTTTGGATTCAAATCTGTTCAACGCTTTAACTTTACAAATGTAGCGAACAAATCGCACAACCCAACCGCGGACGGTTTCGCTCTTTCCGAGCACAACCATAATTGTCAAAATAGAAAAATTCAAGACATAACCCGCGACGATGATCGACAACCACCACGAATCTATCGCAGCAACCAAAGTGTCAAGGCAGAAAACACCAAGAAGCGACAAGCCGTTCGCCGCTACCATATAAACAACAAGATTAGCCATAAGCAATCCTGTCGATTCGGAAAGCTTAACCTTTGCTTTAGATAAAGAATGCGCCTGAAAGGGTTGACCGCCGGTAGCCCACGGAGTGATGCCGTTAAAGAAATGCTCGGTCATAGCAACAATGTACGTAATTTTGGAAGAAGCCTTAATATTTCTCGCTTTAGCAAGAATACACAATGACAAAGGATATAATGCAAGGTAAATAACGACCATCAATATTGCAATAAACACGTACGAATAGTCAACGGTTTTAAGCTGCTCAATTATGCCGGGAAGGTCGTTAAAGGAAAGAACCGTGAACAGCAATAATACGGCAACTATTGCGTAAACGATAAACAGTGCGATTTTTTTACCGTTAAGCGGATTTTTTTGTGTATTATTCTCCAAAATCACAGTCCCCCTTCCCTAAAATTAGAATAATCGATTCATTATAATTACATAATCGATTTATTCTATCACAAATTTGTTTATTTTACAACATTTATATTAAAAATTGTTGAATAATTTTCAACTAAGATTTTCTATCCTTTGTGGTAAAATTAACAAGTTACGCTTAAATAGCTCAAAATATTGAAAGGAGCTCATCCGTTAAGAAAAGCTCCTTTTGATATTAACTATCTTATTCCGTAATTTTCAATCACGTAATCCATATCCTTATCGCCTCTGCCCGAGAGATTAATAAGAACGGAGCCGTGCTCCATAGTTTTAGCGAGCTTCATACCGTAAGCGACCGCGTGCGAGCTTTCAATTGCGGGAATTATGCCCTCAAGACGCGCAAGTTTAAAGAATGCATCGATGGTTTCTTCATCATCTATAACGTCGTATTTTACTCTGCCGATTTCCTGCAAGAAAGCATGTTCGGGACCGGAAGATGGATAGTCGAGACCGCTTGCCACCGAATATACGGGAGCGGGATCGCCGTTTTCATCCTTAAGCATTATGCTGTTAAAGCCGTGCATAACACCCTCGGTACCGTACTTCAAGCTTGCCGCGTGGTCGCCGAGCTTGGGACCTCTGCCCAAAGGCTCAACGCCGTAAATATCAACGGGATCGTTAAGGAATCCTGCGAAAAGGCCCGCCGCATTGGAACCGCCGCCGACACAAGCAACGATAGCGCTCGGAAGGTGTCCCGTCATATCAATAAACTGTTCACGAGCCTCGATACCGACAACACTTTGAAAATCGCGAACCATCATCGGGAACGGATGCGGGCCGAGAACGGAACCGATGCAATATATTGAATCCTTATATTCCTTACTGTATGCATCAAAAGCGGCGTCAACAGCTTCCTTAAGCGTTTTAAGGCCGTGGGTGACCTCAACGACATTTGCACCCAAAATCTTCATACGCGCAACGTTGGGAGCTTGTTTTTTAATATCGACAGAGCCCATATAAATATCGCATTCGAGTCCGAAGTAAGCTGCAGCGGTCGCCAACGCAACACCGTGCTGACCTGCACCTGTTTCGGCAATTACCTTTTTCTTGCCCATGTATTTCGCAAGAAGCGCTTCGCCCATACAATGGTTAAGCTTGTGTGCACCCGAATGGTTAAGATCTTCACGTTTTGCATAAAGCTGAACACGTCCGCCAAGCGCATCAGAAAGACGTTCAAGGTGAGAAACGGGTGTAGGTCTTCCCTGAAATTCTTTTCTTATTCTACGCAATTCTGCGATAAATTTTCTTGATTGGCAGATAGAGTAATATGCATAAGTGATTTCTTCCATAGCGGCTTTCAGCTTATCATCGATATAAACTCCGCCGTATTTTCCGAAATATCCGTTTTTATCGGGGTAATTATTAAAATATGTTTCGAAATCAACGTTATTAAGCTTCATTATTATTTTCTCCTATATATCAGATTAAATTGATTTTAGGTTAAACTTGATTTCATGCCCGCCATCGCTTTGACAATATAAACATAAGCATTCTCTTTTCTATCTGTCAAAACAAAAAACGCCCCGACAGAATTCATTTTTCTGTCAAGGACGAATAACTTCTTATCCGCGGTGCCACCTTGAATTCACGGAATGCCGTGCGCTTTATCGGATACCAACATATCCACGGTAATTAACGCATACCTTACGTTGCAGAATACTTTGCGTATTTACGCATTTCCTCGCACCCTCCGCGGTCCATTTGCCGAATCGTTTCTTGCCCGCATCGCAGCTGCACGGACTCTCTGTAAAGGCGTATTTCGACTTTATCTCCGCATCAACGGTTTAATTAACTAAATTTTTATTCATTATAACACCGTTAAAAAATCTTGTCAAGGGCTTATTCCCTATTTTAAGCAAAAATATGATGACAAACAAAGAATTTTGTGTTATAATGCCTTATCTCACAAAAGAGGATTCGATTATGCAAAAGGCGATACAAAAATTAGTTGATTCTAAGGTTTTCAAAATTATAATAAGCAATCCCGTCGAAAAAAGCAATTCGTTTCGCAAAATCGTTATTGAAAAAAAGAAAAGCGGTTATCAATCATCAAAGTATACCGAAAAGCAGGTCTTTCACGACAATTTTAACGACGAAGAGCTTTTTTCCTATCTTTGTAAAAACATATTACATAAATATAAGCAAATTAACGCTTGGTCCGACGGTATTGAACACATTTTGCTTATCTCCAAAAAAGGCGTTTGCAATTATAAAGCAAAGAAGCTTCAAACGAACGAATTTTCTCTTTCGGACAACGACCGCAAAAAGAATTATATCATCGAGGAAGGCTCGATTATCGCACCGCTTGTTGATATGGGCATATTTACTCCCGACGGCAAGATTATCAAAGCAATGTACAGCAAATACAAGCAGATCAACCGTTTTCTTGAAATTATCGACGACGAGATCTCATCTTCGGACAAGAAGGAATTTAACATAATCGACTTTGGTTGCGGTAAATCGTATCTTACCTTTATTCTCTACCACTATTTCACAAGGATCGCAAATATAAAGGTCAATATGATCGGATTGGACCTTAAAAAAGACGTCATTACCAAATGCAACGATGCTGCGAAAAAGTACGGATATACCGATTTGCGTTTTGAACTGGGCGATATAAACGGATATAAGGCGCCGTTTGAGGTTGATATGGTAATTTCGCTCCATGCTTGTGACACCGCAACCGATTTTGCGCTCTATAACGCAATAAACTGGAACGCAAAATACATCTTCTCCGTTCCCTGCTGTCAACACGAATTAAATGAACAAATCAAACCCAACGAGCTCTCCATCCTTTCAAGATACGGAATTGTAAAGGAACGTTTCTCGGCATTGGCAACCGACATAATACGAGGCAATCTGCTTGAGTATTGCGGATATAAAACTCAGCTTTTGGAATTTATCGAGCTTGACCACACGCCTAAAAACATTCTTATCCGCGCAGTAAAACGTCAAGCAACTCCCAAGCAAACAAAAGAAAATATGCTTAACGAGGTCAACTCGTTGATCAATGAATTTTCGTTTGAACCTACACTTTACAAATTAATCGTAAAATAAACTAAAGCTCCTGTTTGCACAGGAGCTTTAAATTTTATTCGGCAGGATCGATTAGCAATTCAGCCACAAAAAGCATATGGTCGGAATGGCTTCTGTGGAAGGTATACGCAGAATCTTCAATATAGGTAAAATCGGAAGAATAACAGATATTGTCAATCATACTTTTACTGGAAGGATAGGTAATGTATCCATTTTCGGGATTGTTGACGCGGGAAAGATTTTCAAGAACGTTGAACTCATCAAAAGAGCCTACGTTGAAGTCACCGACAAGTATAACGTTCTTTGCATCCTTAACGGTTGCGGCAACCTTTTTGAACTCACTTGCTCTGACGGTAGCGTTATTATGTGAAAGATGTGTAACAAAGAAGTTGATCTGCGTGCCGTTAACATCAATCTTTGTGCAACCCAAAAGGCGTCTTTCCACCTGAGTACCGGGATTGAGCTCGACTTCATTTGTGCTGATTATAGGATATTTGGAAAGCACCGCTGTACCATACGCGCCCTTTTTACCGTACTTTGCCTCATCACCCTTTAAATCGATACACTTGAAGTATGCATAATATTCCATACCCGTAAATTCTTTAAGCTTTTCCATAGTGTCGGTAAACTTGGAGCGCTCGCATAAAATATCAACCTCTTGAAGTCCTACGACATCCAAATCATTGTCAACAATGTCCTTTGCGATCTTGCTGAAATCCCAATCAACATCGCGACCATTGGCAATATTATAAGAACCGACCTTAAGCTTAATAGGTCCAGAATTACTTTCATCGACAGAAGACTCAATCTGCACGCTCGATTCAGCAACAGAAGAAGCATCTTCAACCACACTTTCGTTACAAGAGGTCAGAGCGAACGTACCGAGGCAAAAAGCTGATAACAATAGCAACGATATAATCTTTTTCATATTTTACATCCTTTCGAGTTTTGTGTGTTACAATTATATCATAGTAAAACACCATTTGCAACAGTTAAAATTTAAAACGCTTTCCGACTTTCTTTGCAATGCGGTAAATCGGTCCCTCCAACTCTTTTTGCGCGTCCTTGAGGTGCTTGCGAATCTCAATTTTTTGAGGGCAGTGCTTTTCACATTTTCCGCAGCCGATACAATTAGATGCGGCAGTTGAATTTGGACGCAATGCGGTACACATAAAATAATCCACAAGTGCCCAAAACTTACCTTCCGAAAATCTGCGGTTATATGCGGAAAAGGTTCCGGGAATGTCAACATTTTTCGGACACGGCATACAGTATCCGCATCCCGTACAACCGACCTTCATCTTTGAATTGATGGCTTTAACGACGTTTTGAAGCATTACTTCGTCATCGGCAGTCAGCTCGCCGATTTCTGCATTTGATGCTGTGTTGACGTTATCCTCGACGATTTCCATTTTGTTCATGCCCGACAAAACAACCGTAACCTCGGGTTGATTCCACAGCCAACGGAATGACCATTGTGCAGGAGTATGCTTGACGGTATGGTTATTAAAAATCGCCTTAGCCTCGTCCGGAAGATGCGAAACAAGCTTGCCGCCACGCAAGGGCTCCATAATAATGACGGGGATATTTTTTGAATTTGCGTGGTTTAGTCCTTTTCTTCCCGCTTGTGAATTTTCGTCCATATAATTGTATTGGATCTGGCAAAATTCCCAATCGTAAGCATCCAAGAGCTTGCAGAACATTTCGGAGTTGCCGTGATATGAAAAGCCGATTTGCTTAATTGCGCCCGCCTTTTTCTTTTCCTCGATCCATTCAATAACACCGAGTTGCTTCAAGCGCTCCCACGTATCAACGTCGGTCAGCATATGCATCAGATAATAATCGACGTAATCGGTGCGCAATCTTTTAAGCTGTTCGTTGAATTTTTTATCAAGATCCTCTTTTGATTTTATTAAATAATGAGGTAATTTTGTGGCAATATAAACCTTTTCGCGTATTCCGTTTTTCTCGAGAATTTCGCCAAGACATGCTTCGCTTCCGGGATAGATATAAGCCGTATCATAATAATTAACGCCGTGCTCGTAGGCGTACATTATCTCGCGTTCGACCTCTTTATAATCAGTCGCTCCGCGTTTTCTGGGAAAACGCATACAGCCAAAGCCGAGTGCGGAAAGTTTATTGCCGTATTTATCGTTTCTGTAATTCATAAATACTCCTCAAATTACTTTTGGTTGATTATATCACAACCCATACAAAAAAACAAGGCGGGACCGCCTTGTTTTAATCATATAAATTTCAGAAGCAACATAAATGCGGTAAGCAAAAACAGAAAACCGAAATTGAACAGCGAAAATACGCCGATATACCTTCCCGCTTTACCCGGATTGTGCTTTGTATATTCTCTGAACGTGATCAGACTTGCGAGCGACGAGATCAATGTACCGCACCCACCGATATTAACGCCGACCAAAAGGTCTTGATAATTATCGGTAAATTGCGAAAGCAATATTGCAGAGGGTACGTTACTTATAACCTGACACGACGATACGCTGAACAGCAACGTGCTTTTTTCAAGAAGCACCGAAAAAAAATCACGGACAACGTCGATCCTTGCCATGTTGCCCGAAAAAATAAAGAAGAAAACAAATGTCAAAAGCAAAGGATAGTCCACCTTGGCTAACGCATTTCTGTCAAGGAACAAAAGCGATATCGGTATTATTATCAGCCCGATCCAATAAGGTATTCCGCGGAAAACGATTGCGATCGACAACGCAAAAAGAAGGAGATATACAGCGGTTCTCCCCTTTGGCAACTTTTTCTCCTCATCCTCAACATACAGCGGTTCGGGCTTTACAAACACAATGCAACACAGTGTTATCAACGCTACAGAAAGAACAAATGGCGGTGCCATTATTCGCATAAATTCAAGGTTCGGTATATCGAATTTAGAATAAAGATAAAGGTTTTGCGGATTACCGAACGGTGTTAACATTCCGCCGAGATTCGCCGCAATGTTTTGCATTATGAATGTAAACGCCATATACTTTTCTTTGCCCGTCGTCGTAAGAACAAAATAACCGAGCGGTAAAAAAGTTAAAAGCGCCATATCGTTCGCGATAAGCATTGAGCCGATAAAGGTTATATAGACTAATGCAAGAACACTCATCCGTGCATTTTTGAATAGGCGAACGACTTTTTTTGCAAGTGTATAAAAGAACCTTATATTTTTTAAAGCACACACTACTGCCAAAACGCAGAAAAGACAGGTTAGGGTTTTAAAATCGAAATATTCAATATATTCTTTATCGGGAGTAACGATAAACGACGTTATCAACGCGGCAAGCAACGCCACAAACATAACGATATTTTTCTTGATAAACGCGCAGGATTTGCAAAGTGTATTCATAATTTTCCTTATATAGAATATAGAGTTTTTTGAACAACGGTTCAATTATATACACTTTATAATATTTGTCAATATATGAATCGGTTAAAACAAATAATAAAATGCAAAAGGTTTACCGAATACGGTAAACCTTTTTGTTTAATCCTCGAGCATTTCGGAAAGCGCTGTAAGTATGCCAAGCTTTCCGCTTTCATAAGTAAGACCGCCTTGCATATAAACGAGATACGGCTCACGCAGAGGCGCATCTGCGGAAAGCTCGATAGAGCTTCCTTGGGTAAAAGCGCCTGCAGCCATAACGACTGAATCGTTATATCCGGGCATTTCCCATCCCTCGGGAGTTACAAAGCTATCTACCGGAGAGCCTTTTTGGATGCCACGGCAGAATTTAAGAACGTTTTCGGCATTGTAAAGCTTTATTGTCTGAATAATATCGCTACGTTTTTCGGTGCTCGGCGGATAGCATTCAAATCCTTGGCTTTCGAAAACAGCAGCAGCGAAATGAGCAGTCTTAATTGCTTGCGCTGTAACGTGCGGAGCGAAGAAAAGCCCTTTTATCATAGACTTCGTAGTGCCCATTGAAGCGCCTGCCTCAAGCCCGATGCCGGGAACTGTAAGACGGTAGGATGCAAGCTCAACAGCGCGCTTCGTTCCGACTATGTAACCGCCCGTTTCGGCAATACCGCCGCCTGCATTCTTTATAAGCGAGCCTACGAGAAGGTCGCCTTTCGGCTCTTCCTCTTCAACAAATTCGCCATAGCAGTTATCAACTATCAAATAAACACCATCGAACTCGCGGACGAGATCGAAAAGCTCGTTAATTTCCGCAACGGTAAGTGTTCTTCTGTCACCATATCCTTTTGAACGCTGAACGTAAACGACCTTTATCGATTTATCCTCATTCAAAACCGAACGGACCGCATCCAGATCAAGTGTTTTTCCGTTTACAAGCTCAATATCGCGGTACTTGACACCGTATTCGGCAAGTGAACCCTCGCCGTTTTTATCACTTCCGCCAAGACCGATGACGTTATCAAGCGTATCATAAGGCTTTCCGCTTACCGAAAACATTGTATCTCCCGGACGCAAAACGCCATATAAAGCAATTGCAAGCGCATGAGTGCCCGAAATTATTTGCGAACGCGCAAAGCCCGCTTCCGCACCGAATGCTTCGGCAAACATCTTGTCGCACAAATCTCTGCCGTCATCGTTATAGCCATAACCGCAGGTCGGGTTAAAATGGCGATCCGAAAGTTGATTTTCACGGAATACAGACATTACCTTTTGTGTGTTTTTGAACGCAATCTCATCGATTTCCGCAAAAATCGGCGAAAGCTTTTTTTCGCTTTCAGCCGCAAGCGACATTAGTTTTTCGCTGAACATAATTTAATTACTTCCCTATTAGCTTATTCCGCGCCTTTTTCGATGAACGCGATAAGAAGGTCAACGCACGCTTCCATATCGTTGATATCGATAGTTTCAACGGGAGTGTGTGTGTAACGAGTGGGGAGCGAGATACAGCAAGCGTAAGAGCCTGCGCCAGCAAGCTGCATAGCAGAGGTATCGGTACCGCCTGCAAGGAGAACCTCGTATTGATATTTAATGTTACCTTCTTCGGCAAGGTCGGTCAATCTGTCTACCATCTTGGGAGAGCAAATAACAGAGCTGTCCTTAACCTTGATAGCCGCACCGCCGCCAAGCTTTACGGTAAAGTGATTGGGGTTACCGCAAGCAGGCGCGGGAGTAATATCAAGCGCGATAGAGTAATCGGGCATAATTGCAAAGGACGAGGGCTTAGCGCCGCGGCATCCTACTTCTTCTTGGGTGGTGAATACGAAATAGGTATCGTATGCGGGAGTTTCGCAGGTAAGAGCGGCACAAGCAGCAACGGTACAGCAAATTCTGTCGTCAAATGCTTTGGAGGTGTAGCGGTTTGCAGAAAGCTTTTTAACCATGGGAGCGACTGCGCAAACGTCCCCGATCTTAACCTTACGCTTTGCTTTTGCGGCAGAATCCGCACCGATATCAACGAAAAGCTTGTTTGCATTGATATTAGCGGCAGTTGTGCCGTCTTCGATAACAAGGATACCCGAAGTACCGTTTTGGAATTTTACGTTATGATAAGACGAAGCGATAGCATTGATGCCGCCGATGGGAGCAACACGGATAAGACCGTTATCCTCAATATTTACTACCATAAAGCCGATTTCGTCCATGTGAGCCGCAATCATAAGCTTTTTAGAGGAATCTTTGCCCTTTTTAAGTGCAACAACATTGCCCATTGCATCAATCTTGATATCGTCGCATACGGGTGCGAGGTCGTTTTTAATAATTTCCGCAAGCTCGGTTTCAAAACCCGAAACAGAAAATGCGTTTTGATATTTTTTCATTATGTTTAACATTAGTTAAAGCTCCTTTCGTTAATTGCAGCCGCAAGGTCGGCAACGGCTTGTATATCATCAAGTGAAAGAACGTTTGATTGCGAGTGGATATAACGCGCAGGGGCACTTATTGCCAATACCCTTGCACCCGATGCCGCTCGTTGATAAGCACCTGCCTCGTTACCGCCTGCAACAACGTTTTTATATTGCCACTTAATATTCTTTTCGTCAGCAACCTTTGTTGCAAGTTCAAGCAACGATTTATCGTAAATCGTGCTCCTGTCCATAATCGAAAGCACCGCGCCGCTTCCAACGGAGCAAGCGCATTTTGATTTGGGAACACCCAATATATCGCCTGCGGTAGTTGCCTCAAGAGCAATTACAACGTCGGGACGTAAGCGGTGAGCAACCTCCTTAGCGCCGTCACAGCCGATTTCCTCGCTGGTGTTGAACGCGAAATAGGTATCGTATTCCAAATCGCTGTTAATCATTGCAACAAGAGCCGCGCAACCGAAACGGTCGTCGAGAGCTTTGGAGCACACCAAACCGTTTCCGAATTCTTCATAATTGGGGGTAAAGGTACAGCAATCACCGACGGTTATATATTGCTTTGCTTCTTCACGACTTTTCGCACCGATATCGATGTTCATTTCGCTTATCGCTTCGCACTTGCCTTTTTCCTCGGGAGTTTGCATGTGGATTGCCTTGGAAGCAACGACACCGTTAATACCGCTTTCGCAGAATACAACACGGCGACCGCTTACAACTCTTCTGTCGACACCGCCGACAGCATCGAACCAAAGATAACCCTCTTCGTCTATATATTTGACCATAAAGCCGACTTCGTCCATGTGAGCGGAGAATAAGACCTTATTTTCGCGGCGTTGTTTACCTTTTTTTAATACGATGAGGTTGCCCATAGGGTCGGTTTCATATTCACAACCCGAATCCTTGATGTCCTCAATAATAGCTTCGCGAACCGCATCTTCCATACCGGAAGGACCGAGAATATCGCAATATTTCTTAAGATATTTCATCATGGCAGATACCCTCCTTTATCAAAGCGATTGCAATACCGCCGCGACAAGACGCGAGGTATTCAAAGCATCGTTCATATCAACGATTTCACTCATGGTGTGCATATTCTTCAAGGGAATGGAAACAAGGAACGTGGGAATACCGTTACCTGCGGTCTGAACTGCATTTGAATTCGTACCGGTTCTTCCGGGTGCCGCCGAAAGCTGATAGGGGATGCCTTCCCTCTCGGCAACGCTGATTGCATATTTTGTCCACGCTCTGTGAGTCTGCGGTGACAAGCAAATATCTCCGCCGTTGCCTGCGCGTACGCCTTCGCGCGTTTTGGGTGCGCCGGGAACGAACGCATGGGTAACGTCGATAACTATTGCCTTGTCGGGATTAAGAAGGTACGCTGTGGTCATAGCGCCTTTATAACCGATTTCTTCTCCGCCCGAGAACTGGAATGCAACGTCAACATTAAGTTTGGATTTATCAAGCATCATTATTGCTCTTACGATAGCCGCGCCGCAAAGACGATCGTCAAAACCTGCGCCTGCAAGGTTTTCGCCAAGAAGCTTTGTCAGCTTACACGGAAACGCACAAGGTGTGCCGACACGAACGTACTTCTTTAATTCATCAAGAGGCATACCCGTGTCAATAAAGATTTCGGTAACCTCCATCTTCTTTTCGCTTTCACCAGGTTCTTGAAGGTGAGGCGGTTTCGAAGCAAAAATACCGCGAATCGTTTTTTTGCCGTAGACAAGAACGTCTGTTGCGGGAAGAATTTTTGCCGCAATGCCGCCGATATTGGCAATACGCAAAAATCCGCCTTCGCAAAGCTCGGTTACTACAAAACCGACGGTGTCAAGGTGCGCGTCGCAAAGAACAAGCGGTGCGTTTTCTTTACCGCAACGCATTATGCCGTAAAAGCTTCCGACCTTGGTGGTGCCCATCTCATCAAAGATTCCCAATGTTTCCACATAGGTGCGCAAATCTTCAAAGGCAGAGTCCTCAAATCCCGAAACACCGGGATAGGCCGTAAAGTTTTCTACGAGGGTGTATAATTTTTCCATATGTTACCTCCTCAGAGTGAATTTACAATTCTCTTGAACACGTTTCCGCGTTCTGCAAAATTTCTAAACATATCAAAGCTTGCTGATGCAGGAGTTAAAACAACGTTATCTCCGTTAGTTGCCTTTTCCTTGGCAAGCTTAACCGCGGTTTCAAAATCCTCGGTTATTACATATTCGGTATAACCGACGTTATTGAAGACGTCGGCAATCTTTTTGGCGGTAGCTCCGCAAAGAACGGTATATTTAACCTTGTTCTTAAAAAGCTCTCCAATCGGTTCGTACGGTATGTTCTTATCGTATCCGCCGCAGATTGCTATGATCGGTGTTTTGAAGGCATTGACACATGCCGTTGTACGTGACGGACTCGAATCTATAGAGGAATTATAGAACTTAACACCGTTTATTTCACGGACAAATTCAATTCTGTGCTCTACTCCTCCGAATTCACTTGCAACCTTATTCAGCGTTTCAACACTGACAAGATCTTTAACAGCCGAATATGCGGCGGCATAATTGTATCGATTATGTCTGCCGACGATTCTTATATCGTTATCATTTACCAAGCAAGTGCCGTTTTCGTATATTCCGTCTTCGGTGAAAAATATGTCGCCGTTTTGAGTGTTTCCCGATATTGTGCGTATATTTCCCTTTGCGCATTTTTTGAATTCTTCCGAATATTCATCATCAAGATTAAGAACCAGAAGCGAGGAAGAATTTTGGAAAGAGAATATACGTTTTTTGGCTTCAACGTATTCGCTCATATCAACGTGCCAATCGAGGTGATTGGGCGCGACGTTGGTAACGACCGCGACATCGGGGCTTTCCGAAAGCTTCATAAGCTGGAAGGACGAAAGCTCGATAACGGCATAATCGTTTTCGGTAATTTCATCGAGCGTGGCAAAAAGATTTACGCCGATATTGCCGCCGAGCCAAACCTTGTATCCTTGGGCTTCCAAAAGCTTAGCGATAAGAGTCGTTGTGGTTGTCTTGCCGTCGCTTCCCGTTACCGCAATTTTTTTGCAGGGACACAGGCGGAAAAACTCCTCCATTTCACTTGTAACGCGAGTGCCGTTTTTTCGAGCTTGGTCGATACCGTTTAAATCGGGACGGACCGCAGGCGAAAGAAACAACAACGTTTCGTTTATACCATCAAGATAATTTTCACCGCAGATAAAATCGACGCCGAGGCTGACAAGCTCGGAATAAAAATCTCTGTCGGATAAATCATTCTTATCGCGCACGACACAGCTTGCGCCGTTTGCCGCAAAAAGCTTTATGACAGGCAGATTGGAAACACCCATTCCAACAAATCCGACCGTTTTTCCTTTGTAGTTTGATGCGTATTCTTTTAACACGAAGAATACCTCCAATATGTACTAACTTACTCATTATATATCCATTATAAGAAATAATCAAGGTTTTTGACAGAAGATATTTGACAAAATAAAAGGAATATGATACAATTTTGTTGCGACCGTACCGAACAATCGCGCGGTGCCATGGCGAAAGCCCGTACCGTGAGGAAAGTCCGAGCTCCACAGAGCAGGATAACAGATAACATCTGCCGAAGGCGACTTTAGGGCCAGTGCAACAGAAATAAACCGCCAAGATTTCTTGGTAAGGATGGAAAGGCGAGGTAAGAGCTCACCGGTGTGTCGGAGACGGCACAGCCATGTAAACCCTATCCGGAGCAACACCGTGGCGGGGGCATATGCTTGCTCGGCAGCCCCTATGGAGGTGGCATGGAGATTTACGGCAACGTAAATCCAAGATAGATGATTGTTCACGACAGAACTCGGCTTATAGGTACGTTTGTCGCTCTTTTAAAAGAAAAAGCACCCTTTTCAGGGTGCTTTTGTTTATATTTCGGGGTTCATCATAGTGCCGATAAAAAAGGGTGTGTTCGTATCGAGATCGATGAGCATATAAACGAAAGGACGGTCGAGATAAATATGGATGTCGTCAGGCCCGTTGACGGTAATGCCAAGCGTAGGAAGCGCCGTTGCAGCGCCCGCTTTCGTACCTCTTTCGTTGACCTCGATAAAGGTTCTGTGGATAACGTTATCGATATAGATATTGACGTCGTACGATCCCATCAAGCCGAAATCGGCCTTTTCGGGCGAGAAGGCGTTGGGCATTCCCATTTCGGACAGAGTGTCCGCCATATACATTTTATACTCTGATTTGAATTTGGGGATTCTTGTGAAAACCTTTCCCTTTTTTTCGTTTGAGAGCATATTGCTTATTTTTTCACCGGTAAGCGTATCGAGAAAATCCGACATACTTATTCCCTCGTCGGGTAGTATTGCGGCAAAAGCATATTTCCTTCCGACGTAATTCTTGATAAAGCCGATACAATTATCCGATTCGAAATATTTATTTTGCTCGTCATACATAAATTCCACGGTTTTTTCAGTGCCGTTTTCGAGAGTAAATACGTTTTCGAAAACCTCGTCGTTCTCGTATATTTTTTCCCAATCGGCTTGGAATGCAAGCGTGTTAACAAGCACCATTAACGAATCGTCATCAAGATGATCAAGAATTTGCGGTATCATTCCGTCGGTTTCGCGCTCGACCCATTCGTTTATCTCTTTGAGCGTGCCCGAATCGAACTCCGATTGATAAAGCTGTGCGCCGTAATAATCTGCATTGATTTGAAGGAAATCACGGTTGGGGACAAATACCTCGCTATCCCTGTACCAAATCGAATTTGCGATCTTTAATTTGTATTTATTCTTTACGGGTAACGAATTGATATAACTGTAAATATAATCGTTCAGCTCATCGGCAGTCATACCTAAAACCGATTCCATCTGGGCACGCGTTTCTCCGTCGGCACCGTTAAGCGTCATCGAAAGCGCGCACATAACGGACAAGGGCGAAACGAGAGAGCTTTTGCCGTCGGTTTGGCTTGCTTTAAAAAGGCGTATCGCAAAATCGGTCACTCTTTCGTTATATTCATCGATAACGATAGGTTCAACTTGATTCGGCGTGATCCCCTCCATAAGATCCTGCGCGTGTACAGTGTTGAATAGAGGCACTGTGAAAAACAACGACGTAAAGATTATACAAAAGCAAGCAGCCAATGCAATATATCGCGTCAGCTTACGGCGCTTCGGTTGCGATTTAGAGTTACGTGCTTTATTAACTTCGTCAATAATCGAATCATCGAGGAATTCAAATGCATTGCTGAGTTCTTCCTTTTTCATACGTCAAACCCTTCCTTTCTTAAGTGCTCCTTTAACGCCTTGCGAGAACGGAACAGCATATTTTTTACTTTTGATTCGCTTATACCGAATGATTGCGAAATATCTTTTATCGAATCGAAAAAATAATACCTCGCAATAAAAACATTTCGGTTTGCGGTCGACAAAGATTTTACAAACGCGTTGATCGAGCCCGAGAGTAGCTTTGCTTCGTAATTCGATTCGGGAGTTGAGTTGTCTGTAATAATTTGGTTTAACTCGTCGATAGAAACCAAATATTCGGACGGGATACGCTTTTGACGATGATTGGCACGAAGCTTGTCGATAGAAATTCGTCTGATAAGCTTTACAAGATAGGTCGACAAAATTTCAGGCTCGTTCGGCGGAATTGAACCCCAGACGGCAAGATACGTATCGTTTACGGATTCTTTCGCGTCTTCCTCGTTTGCCAAAATGTTAAAGGCGATCTTCATCAGATATTTGCCGTATTTCTCGGTCGTTTCGGAAATGGCAGTTTCATCTCGATTAAGATAAAGCTCGACTATTTGCTTATCCTGCACTCATATTCACTCCTTTTTTTACTTGTTGGGCACCCTTACTGTAATTACTCGATAAATCCGCTTAAAGGTTTCACTTTTTTTGAAAATTTTCAAAATATTTGGTAATAATTAATATTGAGTTTTCTTTTTTATTAATAATAAAGTAAAAGTACGGAAAATGCAACAATGCCTTGCACATTTTCGCTTTATTTCGTTAAAACTTCTTGACATAATACGAGTTTGTGTATATAATAAAAGTGAATAGAACTATTTAAGGAGAACGCTCCGTGATTTTACAATTGGAACAGGCAAAGCTTTCGCTCGGCGAGCTTAGCGAAGGTATTAACGATCTTGGCGATTCTATTGGCTATGAATCGTTGAAAAAAGAAGTTGAAGAGCTTGAAAACAAAACCGCTGAAGCAGGTTTTTGGGACAAGCCGCAGGAATCTCAGGTCGTTTTAAAGCAATTAAAATTCAAAAAAGGTACGCTCGAACGCTATCTTGCGTTAAGACGCAGTTTTGACGATATTGAAACGCTTATCGAGCTTTCTATTGAAGAGGATGACGACAGCGTTGTCGAAGACGTTTTGAGCGATCTTGAAGCGGTACGCAAGGAATACGAAAGACAGAAGATCGAAATTCTTCTTTCGGGCGAATATGACGGCAGTAATGCCATTATTTCGATTCACCCCGGCGCTGGCGGTACCGAAGCGCAGGATTGGGCGCAAATGCTTTACCGAATGTATTCGCAATATGCCGCAAAGCGCGGTTTTAAGCTAAAGGTGCTTGATTACCTTGACGGTGACGAAGCAGGTATTAAAAGCGTTTCTTTTATGGTCGAGGGCGAAAATGCTTACGGCTATTTGAAGAGCGAATCGGGCGTACACAGATTGGTTCGCGTTTCCCCGTTTGACTCGAGCGGAAGAAGACATACTTCATTCGCTTCTGTCGAGGTTCTTCCCGAATTCAATGACGAAATCACCATTGAAATCAACGAAGCCGATTTGAAGATCGATGCTCACCGTGCAAGCGGTGCGGGCGGACAGCACGTTAACAAGACCGACTCGGCAATTCGTATTACACATATTCCCACCGGTATCGTTGTCGGTTGTCAGACCGAACGCAGTCAGGTTCAAAACCGCGAAACCGCAATGAAGATGCTCAAGAGTAAGCTTTTGGAAATCAAGGAACGCGAGCACTTAGAGCGTGTTGAGGATATAACCGGCACTAAGATGAACATCGAATGGGGCAGCCAGATCCGTTCTTACGTATTTATGCCTTACACTCTTGTCAAGGATAACCGTACCAACTGCGAAACCGGTAACATACAAGCGGTTATGGATGGCGAGCTTGACGATTTTATCAACGAATATCTTAAGCTGAACTGCAACAAATAGATTTAAAATAAAATCATCATATTATATTTACGGAGGTATTTACCATGAAAAAACTCAGACCCATTATCGGCATTTCGCTCCTCGTTCAATCGGCAACATTTTTTGTACTTTGCTTGCTTAACCTTGAAAAGAAGAAGAACCTTGCAAAGGCGTTCGGCATATTCGGTGCAATAGGCGGTATTGCAGGCGTTGCATTGCTCGTTTCCGAATTCAAGAAGCGCAAAAAGCTTAAAGCGGCAGAAGATGCTTATTTGGATGAATATGATGAATTCATCAGCGATTTCGAAGATTTCAATACCGACGAAGATGATATTCTTTGCACCTTCGAAGGAAAAGAAGCTTAATTAAAAACGTTTACACAAAAGCCACGATAAAAAATCGTGGCTTTTAACTTTTTTACCATTCGGTAAATATACTGTTTTAAGGGCTTTTATGCCCTATTAACGATTAAGGAGTAATGATTACCGATGGCAACGATAATTACAAACCGCGCAACCGTCAACTATAATTCGGGAACCGCGACGGCGGTTGCATTCTCGAATACAACGAGCACGGTTCTGAACGGAAGCTTGAGCATTAACAAGTCTTCCCTTTCCGAAAGCTACCGCATCGGGCAGGAGCTGACTTATATTATCACCGTATCGAACAACAGAAGCCAAATTGCGCAAAACGTTAGTGTCGTTGACGACTTGGGCAGCTTTACCGAAGACCAAAACGACGTTACGCCGCTTAGCTATATCGGAACGGCACAGCTTTTTATTAACGGCATTTTCGTTTCCGACCTCGATGCGCTTGTCGGAAGCGACAGTGTTATTTTTGAAATCGAAAGCATTCCCGCAGGCGGAACGGCGCAGATTATTTACCGTGCGCGTGTTAACGAATTTGCGTGTTTCGCAGTCGGGGCGACAATTACAAATACTGCGTGTGCGGAATTTGTTTGCAACTGCCCTTGCGAGGAAACCGTTTGCGATTCTTTCACAATTCCCGTTGACGAATACGCCGATTTACGCGTGACAAAATCGGTGTGTCCCAATCCCGTTACCTGCGGAGAAAGGCTGAACTACGTTATCGACATTTCAAATTACGGAAATATCGATGCAAGCGAGATTGTGCTCACCGATGTTTTCAATCCCGCTATTGAGGATATTGCGGTTACCGTTAACGGAGAGATTTTAGCCGAAAACCGTTTTAGATACGTTGGCGGTGTTTTGACGATTTCGCGCGCTACGGGAAGCGATATTACCGTACCTGCTTCCACCTGCACAAGAGATGAGGAAACGGGCGAGATTAATATCACCCCCGGAAAAGTAACCGTAACCGTTTCGGGCAGAATTTGATAATATTTTTAAAGGGTGGATGCAAATCCATCCTTTTTAATGTTTTTATTCAAGAACCATCATTTGTTCACGACGGTTTGGAATATGATGTTGAGGTTCTTGCTGCCGACGGATCGATTCTTGACTTTTAAAAAAAACCCGTTTAGGATGTTAACGGCAACGTCTTGAATCACTCGAAGGAACTCGGCGATTAATTAAAAGCAATATAAAAAGCCAGCGGAAACGAATCCGTTGGCTTTCTTTTTTATCTGTTCATATCAAGGTTAACGTAATATTCTGTTCCGTCGAACAAATATACCTCGGTAGGCGAATAATCAAAGCCATTAATGCTTTTATCGGGCCATAAGCCGATCGAGGAATTTTTGTTATCGGTCCACGGCTCTGCAACATCGGATTTGAAAAGCGTAAGCTCGGTCGCATGAAGCATGCGGAAATAAAGACCTTTATCGGAATTTAAGTCGGATCGTAGCCATGTCGTTCTGTG
>JAZRTE010000087.1:0-16849 GCA_045651785.1 Eubacteriales bacterium
GTCATTTCGGTAAGAACCTTACCGAGAGCGAGATAACCGTCGGTTGCTATGTATTCATCGATATTTTCAGGATCGATAAAGCCGCAGTTACGCAATGCAACGCGCTTTTGATCCTTATAGAAGCCTGTTTCGTTAAGGGAAACGGGACCGTCAGCCTTTTTGCCGCCGCCGATATCGTCGTAAACCAATCTTTGAACAAGCTCACCGTTTACGAGGTGGGACTTAACGATTTCGCCAACGTCATCGGGAGTAACCTGAGAATAGAAGGTTCCTTCGGGATAAACGATGACAACGGGGCCGAGCGCGCAAAGACCGAAGCAGCCGGTCTGGATGATCTTAACCTCTTCTGCGATTCCGTTAGCTTCCAATTCCTTTTCAAAGATCTCGCGGATGGTTACCGAGCCGGAGGAGGTACATCCCGTACCGCCGCAAACAAGAACGTGAGCACGGACCTTGCTGTCGGAAGCGGTTTTTTCTTGCGTACGGATCGCAATGCTTTTTTTCATTTCATTACGAATTTCGGCAAGCTGAGCCAATGATTTCATATATTCATTTCCTTTCAACCAATTAAAAAATTAATATTTAGCAAGAATATCCTTGACGTCAGCGGGCTCAAGTCTGCCGTAAACGTCGTTGTTGATCATCATAACGGGAGCAAGACCGCAGCAGCCGAGGCAGCGGGTATCCTGAATCGAGAACTTGCCGTCTTTGGTGGTTTCGCCCGAGCCGATACCGAGCTGATTTTTAACCTCGTCAAGAACGAGCTGTGCACCCTTAACGTAGCAAGCGGTACCGGTGCATACCGAGATAACGTATTCACCCTTGGGAGTAAGCGAGAAGAGTGCGTAGAAGGTAGCAACGCCGTAGATTTCGGAAACGGGAACGTCGAGTCTTTCGGAGATAAGCTCCATCGTTTCGAGCGAAAGGTAGCCGAAAAGCTCCTGTGCCTTTTGCATTACGGGGATGAGTGCGCCGTCCATATCCTTATTTTCGGAAATGTAGGCTTCGAGTTCGGCATATTTAGCCGCGATTTGTTCCTTGGTAAGAGCCATTAAGGAATCCTCCTGAATGTTTATTTTTTATTTTTTAAACGGTTTTAAGGATATGCAAAAGGTTCCGCGTTAATTTGTTATCGTTGCTTTGCATATCGATATACAGTATATCATATAACACGCTCTTTTTCAATGGTTTTTTACAAAAATTCCATGGTAAATCTTGTTTTTTTATATTTTATTGTGTATACTTTTGTTATGCACTCATCTTATGCACTCAAAAAGGAGTTTATGATATGAACAAAAACGAAGCGTGGAAACGCAAAATAGCCTATCAGATATACCCCAGAAGCTTCCGCGATGCGAACGGTGACGGCATCGGCGATTTAAAGGGAATTACCGAAAAGCTCGATTATTTAAAGGAGCTTGGCATCGATTACGTTTGGATATGCCCCGTTTATGCATCTCCTATGGACGACGGCGGATATGACGTATCCGATTATTACTCCATCAACCCGATGTTCGGCACGATGGAGGATATGGACGAGCTTTTAAGCGAAGCGAAAAAGCGCGGTATTAAAATAATTATGGACCTCGTGCTTAATCACTGCTCTGACGAGCATATCTGGTTCCAAAAGGCACTTGCCGACCCGAATTGCGAGGAGGCTGAATATTTTTATTTCCGCAATTCCGATAACGGCGCACCCAACAACTGGCGCTCGATGTTCGGCGGCTCGGCTTGGGAGCACGTCGGCAACGGCAGATATTATATGCACCTTTTCTCGAAAAAGCAGCCCGACCTTAATTGGGAAAACCCCAAATTACGCGAAAGGCTTTACGAAATGATACGCTGGTGGCTCGACAAGGGCTTGGGCGGCTTCCGCATCGACGCGATAACCCACATTAAAAAGGAGCCTACCCTTTCCTCGCTTCCGCCCGACGGTGACGACGGAATGGTTGCCTGCTTCGGGCCGACGAGAAATTACCCCGGTATCGGCGATTTTCTTACCGAGCTTAGAGAGCAGACCTTCGACCGTTACGATTGCATCACCGTTGCCGAGGCGGCAGGCGTTCCCTATGAACAGCTTGGCGAATACATAGGCGAAAACGGATATTTCTCGACCCTTTTCGACTTTTCCTATTCCGAGCTTTATTCCTACGGCCACGCTTGGCACACCTGCAAAAAGGCTTGGGAATGGCCGATAACTTGGCTTCGCGATAAGATGTTCGCAAGTCAGACCGAAACCGAAAAGATAGGCTTCGGCGCGGTTTATTTCGAAAACCACGATTATCCGCGCGCAAGTGAAAAATTCATCCCTACCGAATACCAAAACGATATTTCGCAAAAGATGCTCGGCACTCTCTTCTTCTTCCTTCGCGGTATCCCCTTTATTTATCAGGGCGAGGAATTGGGTATGACGAACACGGTGTTCGAAAGCATCGACGACGTCGACGATATTTCGACCAAGAACCACTACCGCTTGGCGCTTGCCGACGGACTTACTCCCGAGGAAGCGATAAAGGCGGTCAACCGCTACAGCCGTGACAACGGACGTATTCCCTTCCCTTGGACGTCGGGCGCAAACGGCGGCTTTTCGGACGTCACTCCTTGGATGAAGCCCCACCCCGAATTCGCGCGCTTTAACGCCGAGGACGAAGCAAAGGACGAAAACAGCGTTCTTTCCTATTACAAGCAAATGGTTGCGCTTCGCAAGAGCGACGAATACGTCGAAGCCCTCTCGGTCGGCAGTATCGAACCGGTTATGCTCGATTGCGACGACGTTATCGCTTATATCCGTACCGACGGAAGCAAGCGCGTCGCGGTGGTTTGCTCCTTCTCGCCCGTTGACATTACGATCAACACCGAAATCGTCGGCAAAAAGCTCCTTCTTGCGAATTACAAGGATGCGACTCTCCCCGAAAACGGCGCTCTTGCGCTTTCCCCCTTCGAGGCAATCGTATTTGAGAGCTGACCGTTAAATCTCCGCACATATAAGATATGCACCCAAAAGCATTTGACTTTTCGGGTGCATTTTTTATGTCATGATTTTTTTAATCATCGCATCAAGCAGTTTTCAACCATCCTATTTTTTACCGATTGCAAAACCTTCGTGAATAATTTGTAAAATATCCCACATTCTTGTATATGAAAGTTGACAATTTTTTCGCTATGTGATATGATTTTTTTAGAATAACAGTGAACACAATCACAAGGAAGGAGGGGCACAAGAATTTTATCACTGTTATTCTGTACAACGATACTGATATCTGTTATTCGTAAACTAACAATTTGTATTAGGGAGATAAGACTATGAGAAAAAAAGTTCATATTCAAAAAATCATTTCTGTAGTACTAGTAACAGTTTTTGTTTTTGCGTTAACTCCTATCAATACCGCTGCAAGTTTGTATATAAACGAAAATACAACTTCAATATTAGACCCCTTTGACATACCCGGGAACATGCAAATTTCACAATTATCTGAGAGAGGTCATATCTATCGTCTAAAGGCGTTGGAAACTGATTTATCGACTGCTGTTTTCGAAAATAGTGACGGCACGAGGTCTGTTTACTATTTTACAAGTCCAATTAAATATATCGACTCCGACGGTTTTGTTCGCGACAAACGCAAAACACTAACAACAACTAACGACACTTTTGATATGTTAGACAACGACGTACAACTGTCTTTGCCACGCAATATTAATGAAGGTATTTCATTGAACTTTAATGCCCACTCAATTTCAATTGCACCGGTACAATCAAATCCCAGCACTTTATCTAATATATCCTCCTCTGCCACGCTAACAAACAACGAAGTCGTTTACAACAATCTATTTGGTTCATCAAATACCAAAATAACTCCTACTTTATCCGGATTTTTGCACGAAACAATAGTTAATAACGACAACATTACTGCAATTTCGTACACCTTAACTACTAACCAATTAACTCCAACGCAAACCTCGACAGGTACTATTGACTTAATTGATACCGAGGGGAAAGTAATTTTTAACATTGGCACTGCCATCATAACCGATGCAATCGGCAACGCTTCAATTGGAACCCTATCTATGTCCACTGTCGAGAACAAGGCTAATACATATACCGTAACGATGAGCGCTGACGAAAATTTTCTTAATGATGAAAACACTGTTTTTCCAATCAGATTCTCTTCATCAGCTACAGCATCATACACAACCGAACTCGGCATAAATACTAAAAATTATCACCATGTATCTTACGCAGGAACTAGCGAATATATATTATTAGGCAATTGGGGTACTACCGACGAACCTGTTTATTCGTGCAATATTATGGAAATGCCTTGTATATCCGATAATCCTTTATTCGAACTTCTAAACGATGCTTCGGTATTATCTGCAGAATTAAATCTCTACTGCTATATATACAGCGCTCTTTCCTTTATGCACACTACATTCAATGAATTCGACGGTTTCTCAAACAATATTCCGACGTACAACAACATAACCACAAACTCTTCGACGTTACCTGTTGCCGCACCAATGTCATCTATTGGCGAATATAACAGCATTGATATTACTTATTTTGCACAATATTGGAACAACAATTGCTTCGACGAAAGCAAGGCGTTAGTTATCACAAGCAGCACTGCAAGCGGATACAAAAAGGCTTATGGCTCGCCTTATTGTACAATTGCCGAACGTAGACCATATGTTATACTAACATACGCAAAAAATGCTTTCCCGACCGCCGAACATCCTAACATTCCTTCGAATACAAAATTTACAATCGAAAACGCACATTCTGGAACGGCAATAGAACTCCCAAATTCTACATCGGAAGACAAAAATTTGTATAACCTTGTATATTACGGAGCCGGTAATCCCGTTTTAGATATACCTGCTGGGCTATATGTTATAAAAGCGAGTGACAATTCTATACTATCCGTCAATTCCAATAAAACCGTCCAACATAAACAGTTTGTTGCGGGTCCCGGTCCAAGTTCTTCAGAGCTTTGGTATATTGCCCAAAGATCAGACGGCACGTTTTCATTTGTGTCTTTTAGATACCCGGAATGCTCTTTAACTATTAATCCTGATAGCGGACAACTAACCATCGGAAATACTTGGGCATCAGTTGCGAAATGGCATGTAACCCCGCAACGAATATGGTATTCGCAAACCATTGGCACAATAGAGAACAATTGGAATACTGCCGGTCTTGATGAAGTGTATTTTTCTTCAAATCTCAATTTGTGTGTTATGAATAACGAAACCAATGGTGGTGATTTAATGGATCAAGGCTGTGCCATTTCAAGTGTCGCTATGGTTTTACGTAATATGGGAGCTACAACAATCGGAGTAGATATTCGGGATAACAATCCTAAACTAAAAAGGCTTCATGCTGATCCTTTCACCGTTATGATGGCAAATTGTCGTTCCGATGGAACATCATACACAAACAATAGCGAAGGTAATATAATTTTGCCAAACAACAACATGAACCCTAACGAAGGAAAGCCTTACATGGTTCATTGGAGTGCCATAGCCAACGCATTTGGTACGTCTTATACAACGCGTTCGTATTCCGAAGAAACTTTGCAAAGCCTTCTAATTGCAAATCCCGAAGGAGTAGTAGTCCAATTTAAAACAACGCAAAGCGAACATGTTGTGGTTTTTTTGGAATACGATCCCGCAGAAGATGATTATATCATTTGCGACCCCGGAACCAGTGATACGTCCAAAGCTAAAAATGTTTATTTCAAAAATTCGTACTCGTCCGACAGAAACTTTGATACAATAGTAAAATTGGTTACTTTTGATTTCATTAGCACTAACAGGGCACAACAAAAAAATGAAGCACATTATTCATTTTTCCTAAATATGACTATACAGGAGGCGTTATTATGAGTTTTTCCCGAAGTGTTTTTTCGCTTAGTATTCTTGTGATCCTGTTTATGCTTACGACCGCCGCTTGTGAGAAAAATGAACCGCAAAATGTCAGCAAAACGGATGAGGAGCAAAGCTTCGTTTCGGACTGCACCGAACAAAGCGAAATCGTCAACCGCACCGAACAAAACGAAAGCGTTATCGATTCCGAAGAGCTTAAAGATTCATTCGTTCATAACGAAGCGGTATATGAACGTCTGTCCGGCAATGTTTATAAGGTATCGTACAGCAATCACGTCCGACTTTGGAACGCACAAAATAAGCTTGGAAATTTCAGCGGTGGCACCTATCAAGATATTCAAAAGCTTACGGGGCAAAGATTTTTAGCCGTTAACAAGTACAGTGGTGCGATCGTGCTGTACTTTTTAGACGAAAACGCCGTTATAAAAAACAGTATAGAAGGCGTCGATTCATACGAGAAAAAGGATGATCACGTTTTGATCGTACGCACCGACGGCAGCACCGCAGAAAAGCACGTTTATGCTGTCACTTCCGACGGAAACATATTAGACGAGCTTTATTGGGAGCGCTTATCAAGCAATGTTCCGAACGGATATGACTGCAATTATCTCGGCTTGCGTGATAACGAGCTTTATGAAATAACCCTTGAAAACGACAAGGCGACCGAAAAGAAAATTCTGCCATTATCCGAAACGAAGGTGACGGAAAACAATGTCGAAATCGTTTTACGGGAATATGAAATGCTATTGGAGGAAGACAACTATTTTTGCGGAGGTTATTGGATATATTTGAACGGCAAAACGGTTGCGGAATACTACGGCGATTCGCAAATACATTCGTATATCGAAGAAAAGCCGATCATCACCAACGGTTACGTGCTCGCAAAGCAACCTACGGGAACCACCCTTGCGTGTCCCCTGAACGAGTCGGGACAAATCACCACCTTCATGAATATTTCGTTTAATGCAGACAGCGAATATATGATCGCCGAGGATTGGGGCCTCTTACCGGACCCGTTTTTGATCATTGACAAAAACGGAAGCACCGTTTACCGTGAAAATATCAAAGACGAAACCGATGCCAACGGCAACCGGTTGGTTTACGAATTTGAAAGCATTGTTTTCGATACTGAATCCGACAATCCGAACGCGATCGTTATTACCGAATGGAACGGAAAGACAATAAAAACCACAATAGAAGACCTTATCGGATAAACAAAACGGCGCTCTTGCACTTGCCCCCTTCGAGGCAATCGTTTTCGAAATATAACTATAAAACGAACACAAAAACGGCACTGCAAGGTGCCGTTTTCGTTTTTTCTTATTTAACGGTTATTTCGATAACGCATTCCTCGGATTCGCCGACTAGGTTGTTATAGGTATAGGTAAAGCTGTCTTTACCGGTGAAATCCTTATCGGGATAATAAGCAAAGCTTCCGTCCGAGGAGATCGAAACGCATCCGTTTTCGGGCATCGAAGCGATCGAGAAACGTGTGAAGATGGTATCGCTCTCGAGCTTGGAATACAAAATTTCGTTCTTCTTCGCTTCAAGCGAAACAACGTCCCTTGCCTTCGGGTTATAATCAAGATCGCCGTTTACGTAGTGATAGGTAGCATCGTACTGCAATCTGCAAAGGGGATCGTCCTTGATGCCCATGGAATAAAAGTTTCCGCCGTCGTCGTAGAAGATGTTTACCGTTTCGTGATAGCCGTATTTATAGCCGTTGTAGAGATATTCAAGATATCTTTGCGCGAATCTGATGTCGTAAGTCGCCTGATAGGTATGCTCCATTTCGACAGCCATACCGCGAAGCTTTGTCAATATTGCGGCGGAATCGATCTGCCATCTCGGTGTTCTGAGGTTAAAGACCATATTTGCCTGCATATTCACAAGGTCGAAGCCCATATCCTCGCCGATATAGTAGCGCGGCGCGTTGTAATAGGGTATCCAGATGAAATACGAGCCCATATCGTGAACGATAGAAGCGGTTTGGGAAATGATCGATTCTCCCTGCTCGCTGTCCACGACCTCCTCGTGCATCCAGTAAAAGCCGCCGAATTCAATATTTTCGTAATTGCCCTTTTCGAATTCGGACAGGCATTTGCCGACGTACCATCTTACGACCTTTTCCCTGTCCTCGGCATAGAAGCAGTTTTCGCTCACTCCGTCACCGTCGACGTCGCCGAAGTCGGTTTGGGTCTCAAGCACGGTAAGAATGGTTGCATAGACCTGAACCTTATAATCGGGAATATCAAGCGCTTCCTTTACCTCGCCGACTATCTCATCAAGCCTGTCAAAGCCCGAAGCGCCGTGGAAGGTGGTTTTAAACAGCCAATCCCAGTCGGATTTGATCGTTTCGAGGTGGGGAGCGATGCCCGAGGGCAGAGGGCTTTTGGGAAGATAGAGGAATCCGTCGAGGAAGGTATCCTTGATATTACCATTTTCGTCAAGGTAGGCGACCATCGGCAAAAGGAAATCCTTATCTCTGCTCGTTTCGTGCTGCTCGCTCAAATAAATAAGATTTATATCGTTTGCCTTGATGGGGTTGTCATCAACGCTTGTGTATTTTGCGTTTTTGTAATTGGTATAGAACTTAACGCTGTTTATTCCGCTGTCCGAAAGACGCGCCGTGCTGCCGCTTACAGCCTTTTTGCCGTAAACCGAAAGCTCGTCGATAAGCGTCCAGCCGTTGCATTCGATCCTGAAACGGACAAACCTTGCGGCATACGCCTTGTCAAGCTTAAATTCATACTCTAAAAATGCGCCGTATTGCGAAGTTGTGCCGCTTACGTCCCTATCGCCGACCTTATACCAATCGTTTCCGTTTTCGGAAAGATAAACGTCCAAGTTATCGGGAGTAAGAATTCCCCATTCGACACGCTCCATAAAGTCAAACACAACGGTATCGACCGAGCTCAGCTTGCCGATATCGTAAAAAATATTCACCTCGCCGTGATTGTTCGGAGCGAAGAACCATTCGCCGTTATCGATAGCCTCCAACGAGGATGCCCGTTTTCCGTCGGTAAGGCAAGCCGTATCGACCGATGCAAGCACGCGTTTATCGGTAATTTTGTTTGCCGATGCAAAGAACGAGGTCGATACCTGATGCTCAAGACCGATAATAAGGTTTTGGCGCTTGTTGTAATCGGGCTCGGTCTTATCCCAAAGTATTTCCTCGGTGACTACGGGAAAATCGAGCTGCGGATAGATCTCGCCGATATCGCCTTCGCCGAGTCCCGCAAGAATCTCGATCTCCTCTGCCCAAAACGGGCCGTTTCCGCCGAATTCAAAGCGAACGTAGCGCAGCTTTAAAAATTCCTCAAGATAAAGCGGATAGGCAAAATTCGTTCCGCTTACGGGAGCATAAACTCTGCCGATGAAGTAATAATCGATTCCGTTTTCCGAGCCGTAATAATCGACGTAATCGGCAAAGCCGACGTCGGATGCCGCACCGAACGAGTTGACACGGAAGCCGAAAATATTATCGTAAACGCGTGCAAGGTCTACCGTCACCGACGGGTTTTTACCCCCCTTGCCCGACATACCTACCCACACGTTATCCCTTTGTGACATTCCGGTGGGCACACCGTTGGTCAAAAAGGTTCTTAAATCGTCCTGAAGATATTCGCCCTGAGCGGGTGCGCGCTTATCGATCTCGCAATCGATATACTGATAGCTTTTGTGTTCCGCTACGTTATATGCGGTTACGTATTCAGCCTTTTTATCGGTCGAAAGCTTTTTCCGTTCGTCCTTCTTAAGGTCTGCGTTCCGATAGGCAAGTAGCAGAGAATCCTCTCTGCTGTCGGGCACGTCGGCAAAAATTTCGATCTCGTCAATAAAGAAGAACGCCGCGCCCACACCGCGCGTAATGCGAACCAATATATAACGGTAATCGACCGGTGATTCAAGATCGAGCGTTGCGGTAACTATGTTTTTATTCCCCACCGGAACGAAATTTGCGCTTCCGATGGACGTCCATTTTTTGTTATCGTTCGAGCCGCTGAATTTAACGCTTATCGCAAGGCCGATGCCGGCTTCGTACATTTCAAGCGAGCGCGCCGACAGCGATACGATATTTTTACCGTCCTCGCCGAGGTCGATGACAAAATGACCGTTCGCATTATATCCGACCAAGCGTGGATCGACAAAGCCGGTGCTAACGTCGGGCACCTTGTGTCCGTCGGTAAGCTGTGCCCCGTCAAGATCGGCATAATCGGCATAAGCCGCGCTGTAGCTCTTATACGGCTTTCCGACGCTTATAACGGTTTTGTTTTGAGGGATATATTCGGTCGATTCCTCGCTTATTTCGTCGCTTATTATCTCGGAAACCTCTTCTGCCGCCTCCGAGCAGGCAGAAAGCAAAAACAGCATCGCGAGCAAAACGGCAAGCAATCCTTTGATACGGTTCATAATAACGCCTCTTTCTCTTTTTCTTTGTTAATATGATACTCTTCGAAATCTCACATGTCAAGAAAAATATAAAAAAGAGCTACCGAGAGGAAGCTCTTTTACATATTTTTTGTTATTCGCTTTCTTCGCTTGTGATAAATACGATATTGCATCACTCCCGGAAATCGCCCGTAAATCCGCTTTTTTGTCTTTATTGAATATATTTTTCAAACGTGCCCTGCGCACGCGCATCGCATTCGGCGGTGATAAGAGTGCCTTCATCAACGTAATCGCAGGTCAAAACGGTAGCAAGGCGGTATATATCGGTCACAACGCTTCCCTCGGAATAGGGAACGAGCAACGTCAGCTTCTTTTTGCCCGAGGAAACAAGCTCGTCAAGGCGCTTTAAAAGCTCGTCGGTGCCGACACCGCTTTTCGCGGAGATTTCGATCGAATCCTTCGGGTAGGGTGTGTCGCGCAGTGCGATATCGCACTTGTTGAACACCTCGATTATCGGCTTATCGCCTGCGCCAAGCTCGGTTATAAGCTGTTTTGTAACGTCGCGCTTTCTTTCGCGCTCGGTCAGCTCCTCGCTCGCATCGGTGATATTTATAATGTAATCGGCATATTTAAGCTCTTCAAGAGTCGATTTAAACGCTTTTACAAGGTGTGTCGGCAGGCGGTCGATAAATCCGACCGTGTCGGTAAGCAGCATTTCGGCACCGCTGGGGAGTGCAAGACGGCGAGTCGTCGGGTCAAGCGTTGCGAAAAGCTTGTCCTCGGCAAGTATGCCCGCATCGGTCAAGGTGTTAAGCAACGTCGATTTACCTGCATTCGTATATCCGATAATAGCGGCTGATTTGATTCCCGAACGCAAGCGAGTTGCACGCTTTACGCTTCGTGTACGCTCGATCTCGGCAATCTCCTCGGAAAGCGCGGCAATACGGCGCTTGATGTGACGTCTGTCGCTTTCAAGCTTCGATTCACCGGGGCCTCTCGTACCGATACCGCCGCCGAGACGCGAAAGCTCCTTACCTCTGCCCGTCAAACGGGGTGCGGTATAGCGAAGACAGGCGATTTCGACCTGAAGCTTACCCTCTCCCGTAACGGCGTGAAGCGCAAAGATATCGAGAATAAGCATCGTGCGGTCGATAACTCTTGCACCGTCGATTTCGCGCTCAAGATTGGCAATTTGCGAGGGAGTAAGCTCGTTATCGAAAATAATGAGCGAAATATCGCCGTCGTTACGGACGAATTCGGCGATTTCCTGAACCTTACCGCTTCCGATATACGTTGCCTTGTCGGGACTCACGCGGTTTTGAACGACGCGCGCCGCTTCGGTACCGCCCGCAGTTTCGAGCAGACGCGCAAGCTCGTCAAGCGAGCGCATGCATTCATCCGCGCTGTCGGCAGTCGAAACCGAAACGAGAAGGGCGCGACCGCCCTTGTTTTTAAGCTCATCTGTAATATTGAGATTTTCAGCCATAAAAACACCTTCTTCAACAAAAAACAAACGGCACCCAAAAAGAGTGCCGTTGTGTTTCGAAATAAGCTACAATCAGTCGAGGTTGAACTTCTTCTTGAACTTATCAACGCGTCCGCCTGCATCTACAAACTTTTGCTTACCGGTGAAGAACGGATGGCATTTGGAACAAATATCAACCTTAACGTTATCCTTTACGGACTTGGTAACATATTCTGCGCCACAAGCACACTTGATGGTAGTGGTCTTGTAATCGGGATGTACGCCCTGTTTCATGTTAAAATTCCTCTCTTTCGTATGATAAGGAGCAAAGCTCCAATAATTCGCACACTAAAGTATAACACGTCTTTTCGAAAAATGCAATACCTTTTTTGCAATTTTTAAACTTTTTTTCAAGTTGCCAAAATAAGCGGTATTTTCACTTGAAATTTGAACCGTTCCACATTATAATGTATCTTGTATAGATTTGCAATAGTTTTTTTAAAAAGGACGGTTACAAAATGAAGATAACCTATCTCGGCACCGCAGCGGCAGAGGGCTGGCCCGCAATGTTTTGCAATTGCGAATATTGCATCCGCGCAAAGGCGCTCGGCGGCAAAAATATCCGCACACGCTCGCAAACGCTTATAAACGACGATCTGCTTATCGATTTCCCTGCCGATACTTATAACCACATGCTCCGTACGGGCATCGACCTTTCAAGGGTTAAATACTGCTTTGTAACGCATTCGCATATCGACCATTTCGAGCCGACCGATCTTTGTATGCGCTTTGAAAGCTGTTACGCGCACAATATGGTCGAGCCGATACTCAACATTTACGGCAATGCCGCGGTAATGAGCCGCTTTGAGCGTTTCGTCGGCAAGCTCGGTGAGGAGGAAGCTCCTCCCGCCGTTACCGTTACCGAAATAAAGGCTTACGAAACGGTTACCGTCGGAAAATATACCGTCACCCCCCTTCCCGCCTTCCACGCACCGAAGGAAACTCCCTTTGTTTACCTTATAAACGACGGCGAAAAGACGCTGCTTTATCTGCACGATACGGGACTTCCCTTCGACGAGGTTTACGATTACCTTGAAAAGAATAAAATCCACGCCGATATGGTCAGCTACGATTGCACCTTCGTTGCGCTCCCCTCGGGCGGCGGACACATGGGGCTTGACAGCGTGCCCTTGGTAAAGGACCGTCTTGCAAAAATCGGTGTTACCGACGAAAGCACGGTTCACGCGGTAAACCACTTTTCACACAACGGTATGCTTTTACACGACGAGCTTTGCGAAAAGGCAAGCGCACTCGGATTTATAACCTCCTACGACGGAATGGTAGTTGAAATATGACGAAATATGCTTTGAAATTTCTTTGCGCGGCAATCGTTTTTGCAATGCTGTTGCCCATCGTATTTTTCGGTAACACGGTTGCATTTGCCGCCGAAGGCGAAAATTGGATATTTATCGACGGCGAAAACGTCACACGCGGAATAAACACCGCGATCGCATATTACGGTGTCGCATCAACCGAGCAAACGCTTTGGGGACACGACGTTATTATCGGCGCAGACGGTATTGTTATCGGCGTTATCGAGGGCGGTCTTTCCGAGGGTGAAGACCTTTCGGTGCCCGAGGGCGGCATCGTCATATCCGCAACGGGCGTTAAGGTTCAGTGGTTCAAGGACCATATTACCGCAGGCACCCGACTTTTCTATGACAGATATAACCAAAAGCTGTTTATTTGCGATGCAAGCGGCAAATTCGACCCCTATTTCACAAAAGAAATCAAGGTTGAGGGCGAGGGCAATTACCTTATCTCGAACCCGTTGGTAACCGGCGCCGTGACCTATACGCTTGACATTGCCGTTGATGCAAACGGCACCGTCATCTACCGCGGCAGCAATGCGATAGCTCCCGAGGGCGGCTTCGTTATCTCCGCCGCGACCGAAAGCGATGCGGCACTGCTTATGTCCTATGCTCCCGTCGGTGCGAATTGTACCGTAACCGAGGGTGTTGCGACCTTCACCTACAACCAAACTATGCTCAAGCGCACTGCCGAAACGTTGCTTTTAAATGCACAAACGGCGATATACAACGCGAAAATGGCTTATGACGATATCGATTTCGACGTTCTCGACGCCAAGGCGGCAGAATTGGGCGAAAAGATCGCAACGACGAATAATTATGCCGATATCATCGACATCGTCGAGCAGATCTCGACCGAGATAACCGATAAATGCTATCCTCTCGTACCCAACGAATTACGCGGTGTTTTTCACACCCCGCGCGAGCAGGATATAAACGGCGTCAGAAGCACCGTTCAAAAAATAAAGGCGAACGGTCTGAACACGATCTTCCTACGCACCACGAACGGCTACCGCACGATAATTCCGCTTCCCGAAAGCGATAAGTTCGAGCAGGATCCTCATTTTGCGGGATTTGATATTTTGAAAGCGTATATCGACGTTTGCGAGGAAGAAAATATCGCGCTCGTTCTTACGGTGGACGTTTATTATAACGAATACGCTTCCATCGCCTCACCCGGCTGGATGAGCGAGACCAACACGGGTGACGAGGGTATTTCCATTAAATACTATTCGCCGTCCTCGGTCGAATTCCGCGAATATTTCACGAGATATATGAGATATATCGTTTCCAAGTATGACGTGAAGAATATAATGCTCGACCATCTCCGTTACCCCAAATTCCGTGAGGAAAGCGATTTCGGATATGATTTCGACACGCTCGATGAGTTTGCCGTAAAATACGGCGTACCCAAGGAAGAGGCATACGAAATTTCAAACCTTTTGTTCGATTCTCCCCATTGGCAGAATTGGGTTGAATACCGCGTGTCGCTCGTCACCGAAATGGCAAAAAGCGTTTCGGAAGCCATCAAGGAGGAGCGCACCGACGTTACCCTTATCGCCGTTGCGGCGCGCGATACGGTCGATTACTTCTATATGCAGGATTCGATCGCTTGGATCGAGGAAGATCTTTTCGACGGTCTTTGTCTTGAGCTTTATGAAAGCGACCTTGACGAAAACGATCCCATCGATAAGCTCGGCTATGCCGACGGCTTCGTAACCGAAAAGGGCGCGCTTGTGGGAGCATATACCGAAAACGAGAAGTTCCTTTTCACCGCGCTCGATATGTCGGTCGGCAACGAGCTGCTTATCAAGGCGATAAACGAATCGCGTGCCATCGGCGCGGACGGCTGTGTTTTCGGCGATATCGATCAATTCTTATCGCTTGAAACCGGCAATACCTTAAACAGCGGTATTTTATCGGGCGAAACGGTTTCGCCCTTGCAGGATACCGTTTATGCGATGAAGATGATCCTTGAATTTGCAAAATCCAAGATCAGCGACCGCATTCTTCCCTACGGCGGTTGCGATGAAGCTACCGCAACGCAGGCGCTTTTGAAAATAAACGAAGCGATGATGGAATTAAGCAACGGCGCGTTAAGCCACGACGAAGCAAAATCGCTTGAAAGCGATATGGCGATGCTGTTCGCCGCTTCTTCGGCAAAGCGCTCGGTCGTGAAGGATTTTGAGGCGGTGACCAAGCTTGCGCTTTTGCACAAGATCAAAAAAGCCGAGCTTCCGCCCGACGTTTCAAACCCCTTCGAGGAGGACGTTTCGAAACCCGAGAACGAAAGCTCCACTCCCGAAAACGAAATTTCCGTCGATGTTTCCGAGGAAGGATCGGTTAACGAAAGCGATGCTTCGGATATCGAGATCATCGAAGACGGCGGTATCGGATTCGGCGATATATTGATCTATATATTCGTCGGTGCAACGCTTATCGGCGCGATCGTTGCCGTTTGTGTCGGAATCAGACGCAAAAGCACTCGCCCGAAGAATGCGCATATGCCCAAGCGCTATAACGGCAATAACAAAGAGTAAGTTTTTTGAAATTAAGTGTTGACTTGACTGAATATTTGTTGTATAATTAATCGAATAAAAATTCGGAGGAATGTTATTATGAAACATATCAAGACTATCGAAACTCGCAACCTTTGCGAAAGCGCAAAGAACGGCGGATGCGGCGAATGCCAAACCTCCTGCCAATCCGCTTGCAAGACCTCTTGCGGTATCGCTAACCAAAAGTGCGAAAGCAACAAGGAAAGCAAATAAAAACGTTTAACGGAAAGTGCCGCCGCATTGGCGGCACTTTTTCAGTAAAATAAGAGGAATTTTATGATCCATCAATATAAATTAAACGGATACAATATAGTTCTCGATATCTGCTCGGGCGCGGTACACGCAGTTGACGATATCGCCTACGATATTATTTCGGTTTATGAAACCGAAAGCAAGGAAGCAATAATTAACGCAATGTGCGAAAAATATCTTTCCAATGAAGACGTTACCAAGGAAGATATTGAAGAATGCTATGACCAAGTGACCGAGCTTAAGGAAAGCGGCAAGCTTTTCGTGCCCGACACCTTTGCACCTATGGCGGGCGAGCTTAAAAAGAAGACCTCGGGCGTTGTTAAAGCGCTTTGCTTACATATCGCGCATACCTGCAACCTCAATTGCTCGTATTGCTTTGCAAGTCAGGGCAAATATCACGGCGAACGCGCATTGATGAGCTTTGAAACGGGTAAACGCGCTCTTGATTTTCTTGTTGAAAATTCGGGCACACGCCGTAATTTGGAGGTTGACTTCTTCGGCGGCGAGCCCTTGATGAATTTTGAGGTCGTTAAGCAGTTGGTGGCTTATGCAAGAAGCATCGAAAAGGAAAAGAACAAGAATTTCCGCTTCACCCTTACCACAAACGGTGTGCTTATCGACGATGACGTTATCGATTTTGCCAACCGCGAAATGAGCAACGTGGTTCTGAGCCTGGACGGCAGAAAAGAGATCCACGATCATTACCGTGTAGACTATCAAGGAGGCGGAAGCTGGGAAAAGATCGTTCCCAAGTTTCAAAAGCTTGTGGAAGCCCGCGGCGGCAAGGGCTACTATATGCGCGGAACCTTTACTCACCGCAATCCTGATTTTGTAAAAGACATTGAAGAAATGCTCCGCCTTGGCTTTACGGAGCTGAGTATGGAGCCGGTGGTCTGCGCTCCTGATGATCCTTCCGCCCTGACGGAAGA
>JAZRTE010000088.1:0-9385 GCA_045651785.1 Eubacteriales bacterium
GCTTATCGCAACATTTATCCGTCTTGAAGCAGAAAACGAAGGCATCGTTAAGAGCGGCAGAACCCACCTTCAGGATGCAACCCCCATCACCTTCACTCAGGAGATCAGCGGTTGGAGAAGCAGCTTGCAAAAGGACGTTGAGCTTATCAAGCCTTCTATCGAACCCCTCCACGAGCTTGCACTCGGCGGCACTGCAGTAGGTACCGGTCTTCACGCACCCAAGGGCTTTGCCGAAAGAGTTGCTCAAGAAGTCAGCAACATCACCGGTAAGAACTTCGTTACCGCTGAAAATAAATTCCACGCACTTACCTCCAAGGATGAGCTTGTTTTCGCACACGGCGCAATCAAGGCACTCGCTTGCGATATGATGAAGATCGCAAACGACATCCGTTGGCTCGCTTCCGGTCCCAGAGACGGCTTGGGAGAAATTTTCATTCCCGAAAACGAACCCGGCTCCTCTATCATGCCCGGCAAGGTCAACCCCACTCAATGCGAAGCTGTTACCATGGTTGCAGTTCAGGTTATGGGTAACGACGTTGCGGTAAGCATGGCTGCATCGCAAGGTAACTTCGAGCTTAACGTATTTATGCCCGTTTGCATTTACAACTTCCTTCAGTCTGCAAGACTTCTTGCAGAAGCTATCATTTCCTTTAACAGAAAGTGCGCAATCGGCATTACCGCCAACAAGGAAAAGATGCATCACAACCTTCACAACTCTCTTATGCTCGTAACCGCTCTTAACCCCTATATCGGTTATGAAAATGCGGCAAAGACTGCTAAGAAGGCATATAAAGACAATATTTCGCTTAAGGAAGCTTGCGTAGAGCTCGGTTTCCTTACAGCAGAACGCTTCGACGAAGTATTCCATCCCGAACAGATGGTTTGATTTAAATTTTAATCGGAGGTATAACAGATGAAGTTCAGTTATTTCCCCGGGTGCACTCTTAAGAACAAGGCAAAGGATCTTGATAATTATGCAAGAAAATGCGCCGAGGTTCTTGGTGTTACTTTGGAAGAGATTGAAAACTGGCAATGTTGCGGCGGTGTTTTCACAACCGCTAAGGACGAAGTTGCCACAAAGCTTTCTTCTGTGCGTATTCTTAAGGACGCATTGAAAAAGGAACAAGCGCTCGTTACCGTTTGTTCGGCTTGCCACAACGTTGTTAAGCAGACCAATTACGCGATGCAGAACGACAAGGAATTCGCGGGCAAGGTCAACCGCTATATGGCGGAGGACGAATACAACGGCGAAACCGAAATTTACCACTATCTTGAGCTTATTCGCGACGTTATCGGATATGACAAGGTTAGGGAATGCACCGTTAACCCCTTGACCGGCAAGAAGATCGCGGCTTATTACGGATGCCTTTTGCTCCGTCCCAATTCGGTAATGCGTATGGATGATCCCGAAAATCCCTCGATCATCGAAGACCTTATTCGCGCTATCGGTGCGGAAGCGGTCGTTTATCCCTACCGTAACGAATGCTGCGGCGGTTACGTCAGATTGGAGGACGCAAAGCTTTCCGATAAGAAGAGCAATGCGGTTTCCGCAAGTGCTGTTAAGGCAGGCGCAGACGTTATCGTTACCGCATGTCCCCTTTGCAAATACAATCTTGAAAAGAGCGGCTGTGAAATTCCCGTTGTTTATATTACCGAGCTTCTCGCTGAAGCGCTCGGCGTAAAGGAGGATACAAATGAGTAACAGCAAAAAGTATCTTCAGGAAGAATTGATCCGTATCAGCGGCGTAAACCCCAAAAAGTGTATGCGTTGCGGCAAATGCACCGCTACCTGCCCCGCTTATGACGAGATGGAATATCATCCTCATCAATTCGTTTATATGATAGAAAGCGGCGATATCGAGCCGTTGCTCGAATCCGAATCGCTTTATAAGTGCCTTACCTGCTTTGCTTGTGTTGAAAGATGCCCCAGAAGCGTTGAACCTGCAAAGCTTGTTGAAGCAGTACGTCTTGCCGCTATCCGCAAGCAAGGCAATAACAGACTCACCGCAAACGATATCCCCGCGCTTCTCGACGAGGATATGCCTCAGCAGGCAATCGTTTCGGCATTCAGAAAGTATACTAAGTAAGGAGGAGATAACAAAATGCAAAGAATTGGTGTTTTCGTATGTTGGTGCGGTACCAACATTGCAGGTACCGTTGACGTTGTCGCGGTTGCCGAAGCGTTGAAAAAAGAACCCGGCGTTGTGTTTTCCGCCAACTACCAATATATGTGTTCGCAAGCAGGTCAGGACCTTATCAAGGCCGCTGTTAAGGAGCACAACCTTACCGGTATAGTAGTTTGCTCCTGCTCTCCCCGTATGCACGAAGCAACCTTCCGCAAGACTGCGGCGGCTGCCGGACTTAACCCCTATATGGTAGAAATCGCAAACATCCGCGAGCAGTGCTCCTGGGTACATAAGGATATTCCTACAGGTACCGAAAAGGCAATCATTCTCGGTAAAGCGGCTGTTGCAAAGGTTAATTTGAACGTTCCTCTTACCCCCGGTGAATCGCCCGTTACCAAACGTGCTTTGGTTATCGGCGGCGGTATCGCAGGTATTCAAACCGCGCTTGACATTGCAGATGCGGGCTTTGAAGTTGATATCGTTGAAAAGAAGCCCACTATCGGCGGTAAGATGGCTCAGCTTGATAAAACCTTCCCCACCCTTGACTGTGCTGCTTGTATCCTTACCCCCAAGATGGTTGACGTTGCTCAAAACGAAAAGATCCGTATCTTCTCTTACAGCGAAGTAACCGAGGTTAAGGGCTTTGTAGGTAACTTTGACGTTACTATCAAAAAGAAGGCAAGATACGTTAAGGAAGAGCTTTGTACAGGTTGCGGCGCTTGTACCGAAAAGTGTCCCATGAAGAAGGTTCCCAACGATTTCAACCTTAACATGGATACCAAGCGCGCAATTTACATTCCCTTTGCACAGGCAGTTCCCAAGGTTGCAACTATCGATGCAGACTACTGTAATATGCTTAAGAACGGCAAGTGCGGTGTTTGCTCGAAGGTTTGCGCGGCAGGTGCTATCGATTACACTCAAAAGGACGAATTCATCTCGGAAAAATACGGCGCTATCGTCGTAGCAACCGGCTTCAACCCCATCAGCATGGACAAGTTTGATGAATTTGCATACAACCAATCGAAAGACGTTATTACCTCTCTTGAATTCGAGCGTCTTACCAACGCGGCAGGTCCTACCGCAGGTAAGCTTCTCCGTCCCTCCGACGGAAAGCATCCCGAAAAGATCGTTTTCGTTCAGTGTGTAGGCTCGCGTTGCGATGCTTGTAACGAAAAGGGCAAGGAATATTGCTCGAAGATCTGCTGTATGTATACCGCAAAGCACGCTATGCTTACCAGAGATAAATATCCCGACACCGACGTTACCGTTTTCTATATCGACGTAAGAACTCCCGGTAAGAACTTCGATGAATTCTATCGCAGAGCGGTTGAAGAATACGGCGTACATTATATTAAAGGTATGGTTGGTAAGGTTATTCCCGACGGTGACAAGCTTACCGTTCAGGCAAGCGACCTTATTGCAGGCAAGCAGTTGAAGATCGATGCAGACCTCGTTGTTCTTGCCGCTGCGATCGAACCAGACAAGTCGGCTCGTCCTTTGGCTACTATGCTTACCGCAAGCATGGACACCAACGACTTCTTTACCGAAGCTCACCCCAAGCTCCGTCCCGTGGAAAGCCCGACGGCAGGTATTTTCCTCTCCGGTGCATGTCAAGGCCCCAAGGATATTCCCGAAACCGTAGCACAGGCAGGTGCGGCGGCTTCCAAGGTTATCGGTCTTCTTGCCAAGGATAAGCTTATGGGCAATCCCTGCGTTGCACAGTCTAACGAAATGATGTGTAACGGTTGCTCCACTTGTGAAAGAGTATGTCCTTACGGTGCGATCACATATGAAGATAAAGAATTCCGTATGCCCGACAGAAGCACTCTCATTCGCAGAGTTGCCTCGGTTAACCCCGCAGTATGTCAGGGTTGCGGATGCTGTACAGTTGCTTGTCCTTCGGGCGCTATGGACCTTAAGGGATTTGCAAGCGAACAGATCATCGCGGAGGTTGATGCAATATGCAAGTAAAAGAATATAAGCCCCTTATCGTGGCATTTTGCTGTAACTGGTGCTCTTATGCCGGTGCAGACCTTGCCGGAAACAACAGATTGAATTACCCTGCCGACGTTAAGATTATTCGTGTTCCCTGCTCCTGCAGAGTTAACCCCACCTTTGTGCTTCGTGCATTCCAACGCGGCGCAGACGGCGTTATCCTTTGCGGATGTCACCCCGGTGACTGCCACTATACCTCGGGTAACTATTACACCCGCCGTAGAATGGCATTGCTCTTCTCGATGCTCGATTACCTCGGTATCGAACGCGAAAGAACGAGAGTTGAATGGGTTTCGGCGGCAGAAGGCGCGAAATTTGCCGCTACTATGAACGATTTTGCCGAAAAGGTTGCAGCCCTCGGCGAAAACAAGAGATTGGAGGACCTCCGATGCAAAAAATAAATCGTAACGTTTTGGTCGAAAAGGCGGTATCTCTTCTCGAAAACGGCACAGTTTGCTGTGTTTTGGGTTGGAAAAAAGGCGAATTTGACTATGATATCACCCCTGCGGTTTTCACAACCAAGGAAGATATTGAAGCAAGCTTTGTTTTTGACGACTTTTGCGGCGCAAACTTCTCGAAATATTTAGTACAAAAAACCCGCAAGGCAGAAGGCAAAATTCTTGTTTTCCTCAAACCCTGCGATACTTACAGCTTCAACCAATTGCTTACCGAACACCGTTTCGACCGCGAAAAGGTTTATGCGGTTGGCATCCCTTGCGAGGGTATGGTTGACATTAACAAGATCAAGGCAATCAGCGGCGAAGGTATTTCCTCGGTTGATTGCGGCGAAAAGATCACCGTTAATACCATTTACGACGAAAAGTTCGAAATCAATGCAAATGACGTTCTTTTGGAGCGTTGCATAAGTTGCAAGAGCAAATTGCACGTTGCATACGACGAGCTTATCGGCGAAGAAGGCGAGGTTGTTGAAAGCGACAGATTCGACGAGGTAGCAAAGCTTGAAGCTATGACTCCCGACGAGCGTTTCGCATTCTGGCAAAGCGAGCTTTCGAAATGTATCCGTTGCAACGCTTGCCGCGACGTTTGCCCTGCATGTACTTGTGAAAAGTGCGTTTTCGATAACCCCAAATCGGGCGTTGAAAACAAAGCACCTGCAAACGAATTTGAAGAAAAAATGTTCCACATCATCCGCGCGTTCCACGTTGCGGGCAGATGTACCGACTGCGGCGAATGCTCGCGCGTTTGTCCTCAGCATATTCCGCTTCACCTTCTCAACCGTAAATTCATTAAGGATATCAATGAATTCTACGGCGATTATCAAGCAGGCGCAGAGGTTGGCTCGCGCGCACCGCTTGCAAACTACACTACCGGAGATATTGAACCCTCGGAAGTGTTTGATGGGAGGGGCGAATAATGTTTAAGTGTTCTGTTAACGAAATTTATAACGTTTTTGCTAAGATTGCAAACGGTCAAAAGCTTTACGTCCCTGCCGACAACAAGGACGGCAACGCGGTTTACACCGAATGGGCTGACGGTATCGAATTGAGCAACGCGCTTAACACCGCAAAGAGCCCCAAGGATTTCTTCTTCCCTCAGTTTGAAAACCTTATGGAATTCAAGGTTGAAGGCAAGAGCATAGAGGTTAACGACATTCGTGAAGCTTCCGAGGACTTCGTTGTTTTCGGCGTTCGCGCTTGCGACGTTAAGAGCTTTGAAATTCTCGACAGAGTATTTCTTGTAGAGCCGTTCGACAGCTATTACGCTTCTCGCAGAGAGCACGGCGTAATTATCTCGATGGCTTGTACAAGACCTACCGAAACCTGCTTCTGCGCAACCTTCGGTATCGATTGCACAAATCCCGGCGGCGATATTGCCGTTTGGAAGACCGAAGATGCTTATTATTGGCAAGCAAACACCGAAAAGGGCGAAAAGCTCTTGAATTCGCTCGGTCTTGAAGAATGCAACGAAGATGCGGTCAACGCTCAAAAGGAAAATACCGCAAAGATTATGAGCAAGCTTCCCCTTGCAAAGCTCACAACCGATAGCTTTGGCGGCGGTAAGACTATGGAAATCTTCAACCGTCCCGAATGGAAGACTCTTTCGGAATCCTGCCTCGGTTGCGGCACCTGCACCTTTGTTTGCCCGACCTGTCAATGCTATGACGTTAAGGATTACAACACCGGAAACGGTATTTTGAGATTCCGTTGCTGGGACTCCTGTATGTATTCCGATTTCACCAAGATGGCACACGGTAACAACCGTTTGAGCCAGGTTGAAAGATTCAGACAGAGATTTATGCACAAGCTCGTTTATTTCCCCGAAAATAACGAAGGTATATTCGGATGCGTTGGCTGTGGCAGATGTCTTGCTAAATGCCCCATTTCGATGAATATTGTTAAAGTTATGAAGACTATTGGAGGTAACGACTGATGAACATGATTAAAGAACCCTTGATTCCCACTGTCGGCGTTATTACCGACGTTCGTCTTGACACTCCCGATATTAAGACCTTCAGAGTTGTTACTCCCGACGGAAAGAAGGCGTTTGACCACAGACCCGGTCAATGCGCTATGCTTTCCATCCCCGGTGTCGGCGAAGCGATGTTTTCCATCACTTCCTCGCCCACAAACACCGAATATATGGAATTCTCCATTAAAAAGTGCGGATGTGTTACCGATTGGTTGCACCAAGCAGAGGTTGGTCAGAACATCACCATTCGCGGTCCGTACGGCAAGCCCTTCCCTGTAGATACCGAATTTGCAGGCAAGAATTTGTTGTTCATCGCAGGCGGTGTTGCGCTTGCTCCTCTTCGCTCGGTCATCAACTACGTTCGTCACTATAAGGACAGATACGGCAAGATCGATATCGTTTACGGTGCAAGAAGCAAGGAAGACCTTCTTCAGTATCGCGAAATTATCGACGAATGGTGCAAGGATGAAGGTGTAAACGTTTATCTCACCATCGACCGTGAACAGCCCGAATGGGACGGCCACGTCGGCTTTGTTCCCAACTACGTTAAGGAACTCGGATTTGATACCGATAAGACCGTTATTCTTTGCGGTCCTCCCATTATGATCAAGTTTACTCTTGCAGGACTTACCGAGCTCGGCTTCAGCAAGGAGCAGGTTTACACCACTCTTGAGCTTAAGATGAAGTGCGCTATCGGTAAATGCGGCAGATGTAATGTTGGATCGAAGTACGTTTGCAAGGACGGCCCCGTTTTCCGTCTTGATGAGCTTGACGAGCTTCCCAATGAATATTAATTAAGGAGATATAGAACAATGGCAAATATGGTAAATATTTTTCTGTTCGGTAAAAAGTACGAGGTTCCGGACAATTTGACTATAATGAACGCAATGGAATACGCAGGCTATCAGCTCGTTCGCGGATGCGGATGCCGTAACGGCTTTTGCGGTGCTTGCGCTACCATTTATCGCATCAAGGGTGACAAGGAATTGAAGGCTTGTCTTGCTTGCCAGACCAAGGTTGAAGACAATATGTACATCGCAACCCTTCCCTTCTTCCCCCTTGTAAAGCAGGTTTACGATATAAACAACGTACCTGTTACCGAAACCGTAATGATGCAGCTTTATCCCGAAATTTACGCTTGTATCGGCTGTAACGCTTGTACCAAGGCATGTACTCAGGAGCTTAACGTTATGCAGTACATCGCTTATGCACAGCGCGGTGATTTTGAAAAGTGCGCAGAAGAATCCTTTGACTGCGTAATGTGCGGCGTTTGTTCGTCGCGTTGCCCTGCAGGTATCTCGCATCCTCAGGTTGCTATGCTTGCGCGCCGTATCAACGGTAAATACCTTGCTCCCGATTGCGGACACCTTAACGACCGTGTAAGAGAGATCAAGGACGGCACATTTAACGAGCTTATCGAAGCTTTGATGCAAAAGCCCATCGAAGAAATGAAAGAGCTCTATAACACCCGTGAGATCGAGAAGTAAGGAGGATTTTAAACATGTATTCCGAAAAATTCCAAAAATCGATCGCTTTGGTTGAAGCGGCAAGAGAAAAGAATATTGCTCTTGAACCTGCGCGTATGACCGCACAACAGAAGACCGATCTTCTTGCAGAATACCATCCCGACTATAAGCAGGACGAATTTGAACTCCTTGCTATCGGCCCCAACAAGGGTGACAAGGTTCCCAAGGAACTTGCCGCTACCCTTCAGGCGCACAGCAGAATCTGCCCCAATTGCGTAGACCTTGAAAACCCTGATTACGACGTTGACGTTCTTGTTATCGGCGGCGGCGGCGCAGGCTCTTCTGCGGCTATCGAAGCACACGAAGCAGGCGCAAACGTTATGATCGTTACCAAGCTTCGTATCGGTGATGCTAACACCATGATGGCAGAAGGCGGTAGCCAAGCGGCTGATAAGCCCAACGACTCGCCCGCTATTCACTTTGTTGACGCATTCGGCGGCGGTCACTTTGCCGCTAAGCGCGAGCTTCTTCAAAAATTGGTTTGCGACGCTCCCGAAGCTATTAAATGGCTCAGCGAGCTCGGTGTTGAATTCGATAAGACCGAAGACGGCACAATGGTTACCACCCACGGCGGCGGTACCTCGAGAAAGCGTATGCACGCGGCTAAGGACTACTCCGGCGCAGAAATTATGAGAACTCTCCGCGACGAGGTTCTTAACAGAAACATTCCCGTTGTTGACTTTACCTCGGCTATCGAGCTTATCCTTGATGAAAACGGCAATGCGGCAGGCGCGGTTCTTCTTAACATGGAAACCAAAGAGCTTCTTGTTGCAAAGGCAAAGACCGTTATTATCGCTACCGGCGGCGCAGGCAGAATGCACTATCAAGGCTTCCCCACCTCCAACCACTACGGTGCTACCGCAGACGGCTTGGTTCTCGGTTACAGAGCAGGTGCAAAGCTTCTTTATGCTGAAACCCTTCAGTATCACCCCACCGGCGCGGCTTATCCCGAACAGATCTTCGGCGCACTCGTTACCGAAAAGGTTCGTTCCTTGGGCGCAAAGCTTGTAAACGTAAACGGCGAAGTATTTATGCATCCGCTTGAAACCAGAGACGTTTCTGCCGCTTCCATCATTCGTGAATGCTCCGACCGCGGCAACGGCATCAAGACCTCCAGCGGCTACGGCGTATGGCTGGATACTCCCATGATCGAAATCAAGGGCGGCGAAGGCACCATCGAAGCACGCATTCCCGCACTGCTGCGTATGTTCGCTAAGTTCGGTAACGATATCCGTAAGCAGCCTATCCTTGTTTACCCCACTCTGCACTACCAGAATGGCGGTCTGGACATCGATAAGACCGGTATGA
>JAZRTE010000089.1:0-17109 GCA_045651785.1 Eubacteriales bacterium
AATTAAATAAAATCCTAATAGAGGGTGCCGAAAAAGCTTCGTATGCTGCGGAAAAGACACTTAGAAAGGTTTATCGCAAGGTAGGATTTTATTCGGTTAAGTAATTTGTAAAGGAAATTGATTTTTATGTCAAAGAAGCCTATTGAATATAACGATCAAACAATTTCATCGCTAAAAGGCGCAGACCGTGTTCGTTTGCGTCCTGCGGTTATTTTTGGATCAGACGGAATTGAAGGATGCGAGCATTCATTTTTTGAGATCCTATCGAACTCTATCGACGAGCATCGCGAGGGGTTTGGTAATCGTATCAACGTTACCGTTTATAAGGACCGCGTTATGGAAGTCGAGGATTTCGGTCGCGGTGTTCCGCTTGATTGGAACGAAAAGGAGCAAAAATATAATTGGGAGCTTGTATATTGTGAGCTTTATGCCGGCGGTAAGTATAACAATGCCGAGGGCGGCGCTTATGAATATTCACTCGGCTTAAACGGTCTTGGTGCATGTGCAACGCAATATGCTTCCGAATTTATGCACGTTACCTCTTATCAACGCGGCACAAAATATGAAATCGGCTTTAAAACCGGGGAGCCCTGTACCGAATTAATAAAGAGCGAATGCCCTAAATCAAAATCCGGCACAGTGATTCGTTGGAAGAGCGATGATAAGGTATTCACCGACACCGCGATACCGCGTGAATTTTTCAGCACTGTTTTAAAAAAGCAGGCTGTTGTTAATGCCGGCTTGACGCTTTCGCTCAAGTGGCAAAAGACCGACGGCAGCTTTGAAACAGAAGAGTACTGTTATCAAAACGGTATTGCCGATTATATCAGTGAAATAGTCGGCGAAGGCGCTATTTCGCCCATCGCCGAATATTCAAGCGAGCGCGTTGGCAGAGATTCCCCCGACCGAAGCGAATACAAGGTAAAAATGCATTTTGCCTGCTGTTTCTCTAATGAAGTAAATCTTATTGAATATTACCACAACTCATCTTTTCTTGAGCACGGCGGCTCGCCGGATAAGGCGGCAAAAAGCGCATTCGTTTGGGCAATAGACCAATATGCAAGAAATAACGGTAAATACAATAAGAACGAGAGCAAGATCATATTCTCCGACGTTGAAGATTCTTTGGTGCTTGTTGTGAATTCATTCTCGACACAAACTTCCTATGCAAACCAAACGAAAAAAGCAATCAACAACGTGTTTATTGCTGATGCGATGACCGATTTCTTCAAGCATTCGCTTGAAGTATTTCTGTTGGAAAATCCTCAGGCGGCTGATAAGATCGTTTCTCAAATTCTGATAAATAAGCGTGCGCGTGAATCCGCAGAGCATATGCGCGTTTCACAGAAAAAGAAGCTTACTACGAATCTTGATATCACAAACACCGTTGAAAAGTTCGTTGGTTGTCGTCTTCGCGACCCCGAAAAATGTGAGCTTTATATTGTTGAGGGCGATTCCGCGTTGACAAGCTGTAAGCTCGCACGCGATTCTGAATTTCAAGCAATTATTCCTGTCAGAGGCAAGACCTTAAACTGCTTGAAGGCATCGTTTGATAGGATAATGAAGAGCGATATTATTCTCGACCTTATCAAAGTTATAGGTTGCGGTGTTGAAGCTAAGCAGCTTAAAACAAAGGGCGTTTCTCCGTTTAATCTTGATGCGTTACGGTGGGATAAGATTATAATTTGTACCGATGCCGATGAAGACGGTTATCAGATAAGAACGCTTATTTTAACGATGTTTTATCGGTTATTGCCGACACTGATTCGCGAGGGCAGAATTTATATTGCAGAAACGCCGCTTTATGAAATTACCTGCGGCAATGATACGATGTTTGCATACAGTGAAGGCGAAAAATCATCGATCTTAGAAAAGCTCGGCGACAAGCGTGTAACAATCCAGCGTTCAAAAGGTCTTGGTGAAAACGATGCTGAAATGATGAGTCTTACAACCATGAAGCCCGCTACGAGAAGACTTATCCGAATTTCTCCCGAAGATGAAGAAAAGACCTATGAAATGTTCGATATTCTTCTTGGAGATAACATTATCGGCAGAAAAGATTTTATTGCAAAAAACGGAGCGAAATATCTTGAACTTGCCGATTATTGATGAGGTAATAGAATGGCAAAAAAGAAATCAAAGGTTTTCGAACCCGAAATAATTGCCGAACCGATTGACGTAAGCATTACAAACGTTCTTGAAACGAATTATATGCCTTATGCAATGACGGTAATCGTTTCGCGTGCAATACCCGAAATAGACGGCTTTAAGCCCGCGCACAGAAAATTACTTTACACAATGTATAAAATGGGGCTTCTTTCAGGCCCAAAACAAAAAAGCGCCAAGGTGGTTGGCCAGACAATGGTTCTTAATCCTCATGGTGACTCGGCTATTTATGAAACCTTAGTTCGTCTTACAACCGGAAAAGGTGTACTCCTTCATCCGTTCATCGAATCAAAGGGCAGCTTTGGTAAGCAATGCTCGGAAATGGTTTATGCGGCTTCGCGTTATACCGAATGTAAGCTTGATAAATTTGCCGAAGAAATATTTAACGGCATCGACCGCGATGCTGTTGATTTTGTTGATAACTATGACAGCACTACTACCGAACCCGTAATTCTTCCCACAAGCTTTCCCAATATCCTTGTTTCTCCCAACTCGGGTATTGCGGTAGGTATGGCAAGTGAAATCTGCTCGTTTAACCTCCGCGAGGTTTGTGAGGTTACTTCTGCATATTTGCGCAACGAAAAGATCACTACCGATGAAATTATGGAAATATTAAAAGCTCCCGATTTTTCAAGCGGCGGACTTTTGATATACGAAAAAGATAAAATACGCGAGGTTTATGAGACGGGTAAGGGTTCGATCAAGTTGCGTTCGAAATATGTATATGATAAGAACGAAAACTTAATTGAGGTTTTGCAGATACCCTATACAACAACACTTGAAAAAATCCGCGAAAACATTATTCAGCTTGTAAAAGAGGGCAAGATTAAGGATATTTCGGACGTTCGTGATGAGATCGATATCAACGGCTTTAAGATGACGATCGATCTTAAGCGCGGTGCAGATCCCGAAAAATTGATGCAAAAGCTCTTTAAGCTGACAAAGCTTGAGGATGATTTTAAATGCAATTTCAACATTCTCGTCGGCGGTGTTCCGCAAACAATGGGTATCAAGCAGATTTTGGAGGAATGGTGTGCCTTCAGAATTGAATGCTTAAGAAGAACTTACATTTACGATCTCAATAAAAAAAGCGAAAAATTACACTTGCTTTTTGGCTTGCGTTCAATATTGCTCGATATTGATAAAGCAATTTCAATTATCCGCGGAACCGAAAATGAAAAAGACGTTGTTCCAAACTTAATGTCCGGCTTTTCGATTGATGAAATTCAGGCGGAATACGTTGCTGATATCAAGCTTCGTAATCTTAACAAGCAGTATATCCTTAAAAGAATTGATGAAATTAGTCAGCTTGAAAAGGATATAGAAGAGCTCAATCTTTTGATCTCAAGCGAAAGACGTATTAAAACTCGTATCATTAAGCAGTTATCGGAGATTGCCGATAAATACGGTATGCCGCGTAAAACCTATATAATTGATAAAGAAGATATAGGTGAAGATTTTACTGAAGAAGAAATTGCGGCTTACCCTTGCGAGGCATTTCTTAGTGTTGAGGGTTATTTTAAGAAATGCACACTCGCGTCTTTACGCGGTAATGACATTCAGAAATTCAAAGAAAACGATTTATTGCGATCAAAGTTCGAAACGAATAATAATGAAGAGATACTCTTTTTTACGTCTGACGCACAGGTTTATAAGTCGCGTCTTAATGACTTTGATGATTCAAAGGCAAGTGCTTTAGGCGAATATGTTCCCGGCAAATTAAAGTTTAATGATAACGAAAAGGTAATTTCTGCGATCTGCCTTAGCGAATATAACGGACGCGTGATTCTTTTCTTCGAAAACGGAAAAGCTGTATCAGTACCGCTGGATTCTTATTATACAAAAACAAACCGTAAAAAGCTTACGAATGCATTTTTCGGCGGCAGTCAGCTTGTTGCAGCATTTAAAGCTAAGGAAAATGCCGAATATCTCATTCGATCAAACGATGACCGTGCGCTCTTGATAAAAGGCTCGCAGGTCATTGAAAAATCGACCAAAACCTCTTCCGGCAGCACGCTGTATACTCTAAAAAAGGGCAAGAAGATAATTTCGGTCGTTGAATACAATCCCGAAACTTCAAAGCTTGTTAAGGAATCAAAGTACAGAAAATCGAAACTGCCGGCTTCAGGTGTTGTATTCGAAGATATCGATCCCGAAATTACACAGCTTACGTTATTGGATTGACAACGTTAGGCTTTGATGATATAATCAATACGTTTAGGAGGTGAAGTGATGAAAAACAGAAATTCGTTCGTTCGAAGCTTTCTTTATGAACTTATCGGTCTTATAATTTTCGCCGTGGTTTCAACGGTATTGTTTTTCGTCAATGAAGTAGCCGGTTTTATTGCCTTAACGGGTACGATCGTTTATTCAATCATAATCCTGGTTTTATATTTCAAGAACATCTTTGGATTTTATCACGGCATCGAAGGAAACGCTCTGTCTTCGTTGATTACAGGGATGATCGAAAAGATCGATTCTCCGGTTATGATAGTTAATGAAGCGAACCGTATTGTATGGTGTAATGATGAATTTGCATCATTGTCCGAGGTGAAGGATAAACGTATTACATCCGGCGCAGGAAAATTATTCGGCGGATATGCCTCTTATGCAAATATGTCAGCGGCTTATGAGGAATTTACCGATTTTATCAACATCGAGACCGACGGCTCGTATTATGAGATACGTGTATTCCCGTTAGAATTAAAGAAGCAAAAGCTATTTGCAGGCGTTTGGTATTCACGCGACAATGAGCATAAGCTCAAAACAATGCTCGAAGACGTTTCCGTGAGAGTTGCTTATATCGTTATTGATAACTCGAATGAAGTGTCACAAGAAATTCAAGAGAACCGCAGATTCGGTTCTGCAACGGTAAATAAGCTGTTAACCGAATGGGCTGATAATTATGAAGCGATCCTTACTGAATATGACCGCGATAAATATGTTATGCAGTTCGAAAATCGTTTTCTTGATGCAATGATAAAATCAAAATTCGACATCCTCGATAAGGTTGTCGAGTCATCTCTTGGCGAATCACCGATTCCGATAACAATTTCTATCGGTGTTTCAAGCGGAAAAGGCAGTCTTAACGAAAAGCGAGAATCTGCTCAAGCCGCCTTGCGCTCGGCTTTGCAGCGTGGTGGCGCTTTAGCAGTTGTTCGCACCGAAAACGGCGAGGACAGCTACGGCGGTAAGACAAAAGCGGTGCAAAGACAAACAAAAATACGTTCCCGTTTATGCCGCGATCTGTTAAATGATCAAATACCGCAGTGCTCAAATGTAATTATAATGGGTCATTTGAGGCCTGATTTCGACTCTATCGCGTCAAACATCGGCATTGCAAAGCTCGTACAAGGGTTTGGCAAAGAATACTGCATAGTTGCTGATAAAAATGATAAGAGCATTTCAAGGATAATTGAGTCGATTTCTCAATTTCCCGAATATGATACAGTGTTTGTTGATGCGGTCTATGCTCAGGAGCTGCTCACCCCCGACACGTTGGTAATTATAACCGATGCATCTAATCCTGAAATATTTGCCGCAAAGGGTGTTTACGATAACGCAAGTAAGGTTGTTGTGATCGACCACCATGCTATCAAAGAAACACTTGGCGATCAGGTGCTTCAACCCTCCAATATCGACCCTACAGCATCCAGTGCATCTGAACTGGTATGCGAAATATTGGAGCTCTCGATGTCACCTAACGCATTGCGTCCCGAAGAGGCTCAAATCCTTCTTGCGGGAATACTGCTCGATACTCAATTTTTCTCGCGAGATACCGGCACGAGAACTTATTCTGCTTGCATTTTCTTAAAAAATGCAGGCGCAGATGCAGGAAAAGCAAGAAATCTGTTTAAGTCTGATAAAGATCAGTTCCTAACTGTACGAAAAATTGAACAAGGTATGCAAGTATATCGCGAACGATTTGCAATTTCGACCTATTCCGACAGCGTTGATCCTCAAAACAAAGTTACCGCGTCAAAGGCGGCAGAGGGTATGGTTGATATCGAAGGAATTTCTGCTTCGTTTGTTCTTTATACTTTAGATAACGGAATCAATCTTTCTGCAAGAAGTGACGGCAGCATCAACGTAATTAATATTGCGAAAATGTTGGGTGGCGGCGGCCATTTTCAATCTGCAGGCGCTTTAATACGCGAGGTTGATGAAAACGGTTTCGGCAACGTCGTATATGATATGAAAAAAGCCGAAAAGATACTTAAGGAAGCCATAGATAGTTATATTGGCGAAACTAAAGAAGGGAAATAATTATGAAGGTTATACTTTTAGAAGACGTTAAAGGTCAGGGAAAAAAGGGCGAGCTTATCAACACGTCCGACGGCTATGCGAGGAATTTCCTTTTTCCGCGTAAACTTGCAAAGCCCGCAGACGCAGGTTCAATTAAAGAAATTGAAATGAAAAAAGAAAGCGCGGCTTTTCACCTCGCGGAAGAAAAGAAAAAAGCAAACGAAACCAAGGATTTCCTTGCTGATAAGTCGATCGTTTTTAAAACGACCGGCGGCGCGGACGGACGTTTGTACAGTGCTGTAACTACAAAGGATATTTGCGAAAAGATCGAAAAGGATCTTGGATTGAAAATTGATAAGCGCAATATCTCCATAAACGAGAACATCAAAACCACCGGTAGTTATACCGCAAAGGTTAAGTTGTTCCAAGGCATATCTGCTGAAATTAAAATTGTTGTTGAAGCTTAAATTTACTTAGGATTTTTAAAAATGGCTGAATTAGAAAGCATCAGAAAAATGCCGTTTTCGCTTGAAGCGGAACAAGCAATACTCGGTACTGTAATTGTCGATTCCGAAAAGTTTGTTGAAATCGCAACGCTCAAGGAAGAAGATTTCTATCTTGATCAGCATAAGCAGATTTTTTCGGCTATGCGCGAAATGTTTAATTTAAACAGAGTCATCGACCCGGTGACTCTTATTAACGCGCTTACACAAATGGGTACGTACAGCGAAGGAGATGCCGCTAAATATATAAAGCTCCTTGTCGATCTCGCTTCGGATGCAACCAATATCGAGGAATATGCCAATATCGTCCGTGATAAGGCGACATTAAGATCACTTATCGATGCATCGCGCGATATTTCCGATCTCGCTTTCAGTGAAAAGGGTGATGTCACCGATGCCGTGAATTTTGCCGAGCAAAGAATCTATTCTATTTCACAGGATAAGTATAAAGAGGGGTTTGACAGAATTCGCGATGTTATTGTCGAACACTATAAGACCCTAAAAACACTTAAAGATAATCCAGAAGCACTGGCGGGAACGCCCACCCGTTTTGAAACGCTTGACCGCGTTCTTATCGGAATGGGTAAAGGCGATTTGATCGTTGTAGGCGGTCGTCCCGGTATGGGTAAGACGAGTTTTTGTATGAATGTTGCGACAAACGTTGCAAAGTCTACAAACAAGAATATAGCGGTATTTTCGCTAGAAATGTCATCTGAGCAGTTGGTTTCGAGAATGCTCAGCAGTGAAGCACTTATTGACAGTGCAAGCATGAGAACAGGCCGTCTCACCGATGACGATTGGCGTCACCTTGCCGAAGCATCGAGCGTCCTTTCAAATACGAATATTTATATTGATGCTAATCCTAATACAACGCCGACAGCGATGAAGTCAAAGCTAAGGCGCCTTGATAATCTCGGCCTTGTTATTATTGACTATTTGCAGCTTATGAATCCGGACGTTCAAACCGACAACCGTGTTCTTGATGTGGCGAATATAACGCGCGCTATCAAATTGATGGCAAAAGAATTCGAAATACCGATAATACTTTGTTCTCAGTTGGCAAGAGCATCCGAAAACCGCAAGGACAGACAACCGATGCTTTCCGACCTTCGTGACTCAGGTGCGATCGAGCAGGACGCAGATATAGTTTTATTTATTTACAGAAGTGATTATTATGAGCGAAAGGACGGCGAAAATCCCGAAGCTGCTAATGAAAACTCCGACTATATCGTTGCCGAGTGTAACGTTGCCAAAAACCGTCACGGCAGCACCGGTGTCGTTAAGCTCGCTTGGGTAGGTAAGTATTATAAATTTATGAGCATTGAGGATAACATTTCTCATGAACCCGTCTAATATCGGATTTTTAAAAAAACTTAAACATTATTTTAACTGTTTGCCGTTTGATATAAACGGCAAAACTGTTTGTGTATGCCTTTCCGGCGGCGCCGATTCGGTTTCCTTGCTTTTGGGCATGCTCGACATAGCCAAGGAATTTTCCTTTAATGTTTGTGCTTGTCATTTTAACCATTTAATAAGAGGCGAAGCAGCTGATAACGATGAGGAATTTTGCAAACGCTTATGTCGCGATCTATCCGTAAAACTATTTTGCGGACGCGATGATGTGCCCTCGTTTGCAAGAACCTACAAAATGTCGCTCGAAGAAGCGGCAAGAGAATGCAGATATTCTTTTTTTCGAAGAATTTTAGAAAAGAACGATATTGATTATTGTGCAACAGCACATAATATGAATGATGATGCCGAAACTCTGATATTTAACCTATTACGTGGCTCGTCAACCGACGGAAGCGCTTCTATTTCACCTTATAGCAGAAGTATATTGCGACCGATGTTAAAAATTTCGCGAAATGAGGTTGAAGAATTTTTAAAAATTGCGTCGCAAGAATTCGTTACCGATGCCACAAATTTTTCGAATGAATATACCCGCAATTATATTCGCAATGTTATATTTCCGAAATTCGGCGATATCAATCCTTCGTTTATAAACGCATTTTCTAAATATATCGATTCTTCGCGAATCGACAGAGACTATTTTGAAAGTGTGATAGCCGAAAAGCTTGAATGCGACCTGAGAAAAGAACACAAAGCGATTAGATTCAGAGTTTACGTTAAAAAGTGTAAAGATACTTTTGGTATCATATTGAACAGAAATATGATCGAGCAAATTGATGACGCTGTATTCTTGAATTTGCGGAGCGTTATCAACATTAATTCCAAAATCGATGCAGTTGTCGAAAACGGAAATGTTTCGTTTTTAAAAAGTTTTGCCCAAGTGGACGAACGGTATGAACCGAAAGCGTTGCTTGATGGTGATAATCTGCTTTTTGACGGCAAAGTTTCGATAAGCATCGGAAAATTTGAGGATTTAAAAAAAATTAACAATTTGTCAACACAAACAAAAATATCTTCTGCTAATATGGTTGGAGATTTATATGTTCGAAATCGCAGAGTAGGTGACCGCATTAAGATTCGCGGAATTAACAAAAGTGTTAAAAAGCTTTTGATCGATAATAAGGTTCCGAAGGAATATCGTAATATTATTCCGATCATCTGTGATTCCGAAGGTATCCTTTATATACCCTTCGTTGGTATCAACGACCGCGTCTTTACCTCAGAAGATAAAGGTGCCATTTTTATAAACACAGTATTCCATTCAATAGATCAAGAAAGGTGGGTCAATGCATATGAAAAATAAAGGACCCGGAAAAATTTTAATATTCTATTTGGTCTTCTTTGTTGCAATAATAATAATTGCCAACACAATGTATTCCAATGAAGGTCAATATGAAGAGGTTGACTACAGTAAAGTTGTTACCATGTTCCAAAAGGAAGAGGTAAAGAGATATTATATCGACAGTTCGGGAACGCTTTACATTTCTAAAACAGAAAATAACAATGAAGAAGTCGACCTTACAACTTTCGAGTTCGTTCACCATTTACAAGATATCAATCAGTTTAGATATGACCTTGGCGAGCTTATAATTGAACAGACCGGAAAGGGCGTTCTTCAAAAGTACGATTATCAAGCAGTCGAGCCTATTCCTTGGTGGATGGCATATTTGCCTTATCTTATCGTTATTGTAATTCTCCTCGTTGTTTTCTGGCTCTTTATCGCACGCACATCCAAAAACGGCGGTGGCGGAGGCGGTATGGGTCTGGGCAAAATGAACTCATTCAGCAAAGCACGGACGAAGCTTGGCAGTGACGAAAAGAAAAAGGTAATGTTTACCGACGTTGCAGGCGCTGACGAAGAAAAAGAAGAACTGCAAGAAGTTGTTGATTTCTTGAAGAACCCTAACAAATTCTCCGATCTCGGTGCACGTATACCCAAGGGCGTTCTGCTCATAGGCCCTCCCGGTACAGGTAAAACACTTCTTGCTAAAGCGGTTGCCGGCGAAAGCGGAGTTCCGTTCTACTCGATTTCCGGTTCTGATTTTGTCGAAATGTACGTTGGTGTAGGTGCTTCACGCGTTAGAGATCTTTTTGAAACAGCAAAGAAGACCTCGCCTTGTATCATATTCATAGATGAAATAGACGCCGTGGGTCGTCACAGAGGTGCAGGCCTTGGCGGCGGTCATGACGAACGTGAACAAACACTAAACCAGTTGCTTGTTGAAATGGATGGTTTCGGCGTTAACGACGGTGTTATCGTAATTGCTGCGACCAACCGACCCGATATTCTTGACCCTGCGCTTATGCGTCCCGGTCGTTTTGACCGTCAGGTTACCGTCAACCTTCCCGATATCAAGGGCAGAGAAGAGATATTGAAGGTTCACGCAAAGGGCAAGCCGTTGGGTAGCGACGTTGATTTGGCAACCATTGCAAAATCGACAGCGGGCTTTACCGGAGCTGATCTTGCAAACCTTCTTAACGAAGCGGCTCTTTTAGCTGCAAGAAAAAAGAAGAACATCATCAATACCGACGATATTGAAGAATCTACAATTAAGGTTATAGTAGGTCCTCAAAAGAAATCCAAAATTATTTCTCCCGATGATAAGCTTAAGACCGCTTATCACGAAGCGGGACATGCAATCGTGACCCGTCAGCTCGGAAGTCAGGATCCTGTTCATCAGATTTCCATTATCCCGAGCGGAAGAGCACTCGGTTATACGCTTTCGCTACCGGAAAAGGAAAAAGTGAGCGTTTATAAGAAAGGTCTTCTTGATGAAATTTGCATACTTCTCGGCGGACGCGCTGCTGAAAAAATAATGTGCGACGATATTTCCGGCGGTGCTTCAAATGATATGGAACGCGCTACCGGTATCGCCCGTCAAATGATCACAAAGCTTGGTATGAGCGACATTCTCGGTCCCGTTGTATATTCCGAACAGAATAATGAGGTGTTCCTCGGTAAAGATCTCGGTACCACTAAGAATTATTCTGAAAAGGTTGCAGAACAAATTGACGAAGAAGTTTACAAGTTTGTTATGCAAGGATATGAACGCGCCTTGAAGATTCTTGAAGATAATAAAGATATAATGATATTTATAGCAAATTATCTTATCAAGCACGAGGTTATGGATGGCGAACAGTTTGAACTTTGCTTCACCGACGGAGTTACCGAAGAAATGCTCGACGAAGTAACCGCACGAAAGAAAAAGGTTGCGGAAACCGATAGCGAAACTCGCAAGGAAGAACTCAAAAAGAAAAAGAAAAAAGCTTCCAAAACAAACGAAACAGAAGAAATATTCCCTGAAAAAGACGCAAAACCCGATGAAAAGGAAAACAATTCCGATAACCAAGGCGACGAAGGCGATATTTTCTCTGATGATATTTTGAATCACTGATAAAAACTCTGTCGCAGGTTAATTTTTACTTGCGACAGAGTCATTTTCTGTATAATTATTTTTCACAAAGTCAAACCTTATAATATATTTTGGAGGTTTGCATATGAAAAATAATTATTTTAAAATCACAAGACGGTTTGTGTTTACGGTTACCTCGCTTGCAATTTTGATTTTTATCACAGTCTTTGCAATAATAACTTTTGCAGCAAATGAACAAAGCGAGCCTTTTGATTCGCAGGATATAAATGGCTTTGAAGAATCAAACGAAAATATTTTTTCAGATAATGATTTATCAATTCACGAGCATAGCGGCGAAAATTCAGATACAGTTTCTATAGATATTTCCGAGAATTCAGACGAGCACGAAGGTTCTGAAGTCAGTGAAATTTTAGACGATATAATCGAACACGGCTGGATAATTAACGAATATGGTTATACCTATGTATATAACGGTTGCGGATATGAGCAATTTAATTATAAAAATTCCGCTCTGCAAAGATACGTTAATGCTTTAAATAACTTTGTTTCGCTTTTACCCGAAAGTACACAATTATTTTCGATAACCGTTCCCGTTTCGTCAACCTTCGCGGATATACCGCGTGAAATTTACGTTTCCGACAATTTTTATAATCAAGCACAATCGACCTTCGTTTCAACCGTTTCTGCACTCACCGATGAAAGATTAACACATGTATCGATTGTCGATATCTTGGAATCAAGCTACGATAAAGGGGAATACGTATTCTACCGTACCGATAAAAATTGGACGGCAAACGGTGCATATTTAGCTTACAGAAGTTTTTGCGAAAGTGCAAAAATTGAACCGTTGCCTATAAGCACATTTTCGAAAAATACTGTTGACGGATTTCTTGGTTCGTTTTATAATGCTACTAAATCAAATGCAATGAAAAATTCGCCTGATGAATTCATTTATTATGCTCCCTCACGTACCGTAAAATCCTCATTAACCGTATATGATAATGGAATGGTTTATGAAAACTATTCTGTTTGCGGAAACAAGGTTAACAGATACTCACCGCAAACTGTATTTTTGGGCCGTGAAGCCGAACGGTTTGAAATTAACACAACGGCATCCGGCGGAAATCTTTTAATAATAGGCGACGAAAGCGTATACCCGATCGTCCCGTTTTTAACATCACATTATAGCAAGATTGATGTTATTAATCCCAAAAGGTTTAAAAAATCTTTTCAAGAATTTTTAGAAAACAGAAGCTATGATGATTGTCTTTTGATGTGCTACTCAACCAATTCAATCAGCGGCGATTATATCCCGACATTAAATTTGCTTACAGGAGTTACTGCAGATGGATAAAACTATACTTGGCGGTTTTGTTTCGATCAAAAGTGTTATCGAAGCAAAAAGCAGACAAATTTATACTATATATATCGAAAAAACTCGTTACGAAAATATTATGCGCTCTAATTTACGCGTACCTGAGCAAAGGCAATATTCTGCGCTGTTAAATTGCGGCGCTGAGTGCAAATTTGTAACCCAAGAGGAATTTGAACGCCTAATGCCCAACGCCAATGCAGGTGGTATAGCTGCAGAGGTGGGGGAGAGGATATTTACACCAAGCGAAGAGGTTTTGTCCATTCGCAACGGTTACATAGCTATTCTTGACGGAATTGAAGATCCTTTTAATTTTGCCTATGCACTGCGTTCATTATATGCATCAGGTGTTGATGCGGTTATTTTACCCGAAAGAAACTTTTTTACTGCAAGCGATACGGTTATACGTTCATCTGCGGGCGCATCGGAGCTTATTAAAGCATGCTGTGTTCCCGATCTGGCAAAAGCGTGTAAAGAATTGAAAAGCAACGGTTATTTTATAGTATCTACAGCAAAAAATGCAAAATCAAAGGATATGTACCGTTGTAAATTCAATAAACCGTTGTGCTTGGTATTTGGCGGTGAAAAACGGGGAATAAACAGTGAAATTCTCGATCTTTCTAATTTGTGCATTAAGATCAAATATCCCAAGGATTGTCACTATTCACTTCCTGCATGTAGCGCAATCTCGGTAATTGCTTTCGAAGTTGCTCATAAGTTTGATTCATCCAACAGGTGAAATTATTATTTCAGGAATTTCTCCAACGATTAATATCTCTGAAAGTATAATCGAAGTAGATATATTGCACCTTGTTTCATGAAACGGCGCTATACAAACTACGTTTGTTTCTATTTTAGCGGATATTCTATGCAAAGTTTGATTGATTCCGCTCGTAATCAATTCACTTTTAGGTTCATGGGATGACGAAATTATCGGCAATACGCTGACGCCGATCAACGGGCCCTTTCCTGATAGCATTTTCAATCCGAATATATTTCCAAGTGGCATTTCCGCATTTATCGTGTTTGATTTTAATCGGTTTATTATTTCAGCTTCTATTTCGTAAAGAATTGTATTTAATGCAATCGAATTTATTGAAATTGATAAAATTCGTCCGTCTGATGAGCGATTTACAACTGTAATTTCATTAAATTGTATATTGCTAGAATTAATTTTTTCGGTTATTATTCTATTGATGTTAATTTTTAGGTTTGACTTTACGTAGTTTTCCGCAAACTCATCGAAAGCGGTGGTATAATTAAAGCCTATAGGCAATATTATCGCTGATAGCAGAAAAATAACAGATAGCATAACACTCAATAATCGTTTCTTCAAATTAAACACCCCTTAAGTATTATATTAAGAAAGCTGTACGTTTTTCATTATCGAGAGGATTCTTATGAAGATTTTAAATTCAAAGGACGATATTTTAAAGACTATTTATATTTGTATCGGTACATTTATATTTGCTTTGGGAATTAATATTTTTGTTGTACCGACAGGATTGTATTCAGGCGGTTTCTTGGGTACTGCGCAAATTATACGTACAGTCATCGAAAAGGTAACCGGTATTAATTTTGCCTTTGATATTTCCGGTATCATTTCATTTTCATTAAACATCCCCTTGCTTTTATTAGTATACAAAACCGTTGGAAAAGCCTTTGTTTTTAAAACCGCTTTTTGTTTAGGCTTTCAAACAATATTGCTGTCAATACTTCCGATAAAACCAATTGTCGAAGACCCACTTACCGCCTGTATAATCGGTGGTATATTATATGGTTTTGGTGTTGGATTGATACTGCGAAACGGCGGTTCAAGCGGCGGTGTTGACGTAATTGGTATGTATTTTGCAAGAAAAAGCAAAATCAGCGTTGGCCGCGTTAACCTCATTATTAATATATTTGTATACGTTATTGCCTTTTTATTGGTAAGGGACGTTGAAAGAATAATATATACTTTAATATATGCAGGCATCAGTATGATCGCACTGGATAGAATGCATATTCAAAATATCAACAGTGAAGTAATTATAATTTCTCAACGAAACAATTCCGAAATTCAAGAAGCTTTAATGAAAGAGATGCGTCGCGGTGTTTCATATTGGGACGGTTACGGTGCATATACAGGCGAGGGAAGACGCGTTCTTTATATAGTAGTTTCCAAGTATGAGCTTCCGAATCTTCACAAAATAGTTGCCCGTATCGATCCAAAAGCTTTTATTTCGGTTAAAAACGGTGTAGACATTACAGGTAATTTTGAAAAACGTTTGTGAACGAGGCAAAAATGAATTTATTCTTAATATTAACTTATGCTATAAGCCTATCGATGGATGCGTTTGCGATTTCAATTTGCAAAGGTATTTCTTTGGTAAAACCAAAACTCAAAGATGCATTTATAGTTGGTGCGTACTTCGGCTTTTTCCAAGGTATTATGCCTTTAATTGGCTATTTCCTTGCAAATTCATTTAGTGATTACATAGAATTTATTGACCATTGGGTAGCGTTTGTTCTGCTTTGCTTCATCGGTGGTAAGATGCTTTGGGAATGCTTCCATCCCGATGAGGATGAATGTGATTGCAACGCGCTTTCGTTCAAAACCATGGTCACAATGGCAATTGCAACAAGCGTAGATGCCCTTGCGGTCGGCATTGCTTTTTCCTGCGACGGCATGGAGCTCTATTCAAACGGTTTGCTCCTTGGCATATTTGCTTCCTGTGCTATTATTTGCGTAACAACTTTTATACTTTCTGCGTTTGGTGTAAAAATCGGAAAAATACTTGAAAACAAGCTCAAAAAACGTGCCGAGATTGCGGGTGGCGTTGTTCTTATTCTTCTTGGTTGCAAAATATTATTCGAGCACCTTAGCGGCATTACAATATTTTAATCATTATTTGCGTACTTGTTAATAACAGGTACGCTTTGCATTTTATAAGAAATTTTATGATTATGAACCTTTTGGAGTTTCAAATCGACTATATAAGTGAAATCGATTTCAAGGACACTTAATAAGGAGGTGATAATGTGAGTGAATTCAGCAAGCTATTGCAGAAAAATCTTATACCGCTTGAGCGATATGTTAAGTTCAAGATAAACAATAAGCACGATGCTGAAGATATAGTTCAAGATGTTTGCCTTACTGCTACGATGAAATTTGATACGCTTAAGAATATGTCTGCGTTCAAGGCGTGGTTGATAGGCATTGCGAATCATAAGTGTAACGACTATTACAGGCGAAAAGCTAAGGATATGAACATTTCATTGGATGTTTTGTCCGAGTCGGCATTAAGTACGGGAAGATTCGGTATAACCGAACATAGTGTTGTGCGAGCTACTTTAGATGTGTTGGGAGATAAAGAAAAACAGATACTATATTTGTATTACTTCAAGAATCTATCGCAAGAGGATATCTCGAAGCAACTTTCGATTCCTATAGGCACGGTTAAGAGTAGATTGTATTATGCGAAAGAAAAATTCAAACAACATTATCCCTATAAAGAAGCACCAAAAGGAGAATCAATTATGAAAAAACTGCCCGATGTTTTACCTGAATATAAAATTGAAAAATCCGAACTTGCTCCGTTTAGCGTTATTCACGAAGAACTGGCCGGTATGTTTGTCATTCCTCGAATGAACGAATCCGTTGCTTTCGGAATGTACGATATGCCGGAACGAAATCAAAACGGCAAGTATCATTTGAGAGTAATCGGAAAGGTTGTGCTTCACGGAATAGAGGGTGTATCAATCAAAAGAAGCTACATCGAAAGCTCTTTCGAAGAAGAAACAACCATATTTGCACAGCTGACAGATACAAATTGCAAGTATTTGGGCGGCATCTCTACCGACAAAGACGGCAACACGAAAATAATCACTTTTTTAGATTCCAACTTTGATGATTATTACGGAATCGGTGAAGATAACTGCGGATTTCCCACTCACCGCAAGGCGGAAGGCAGAATCATCGAAACGGATGAAGGAATTAAAATGTTTTCAGACGATGATGTTTCCGATATTGTAGGTAGATTTACAATAACGATCGCTA
>JAZRTE010000090.1:0-41251 GCA_045651785.1 Eubacteriales bacterium
GCTTTGCCCGTATCCACGCGGCAAACCTCGTAAACGCAGGTATTCTTCCCCTTACCTTCGCAAATGCTTCTGATTACGATGCTATCTCGCTCGGCGATAAGCTAAGGCTTACCGATTTGAGAAATTGCATTAAAGAGGGCAGAGAAATCACCCTTAATGCAAACGGCAAGGAAATCAAGCTTGTTTCCTCGCTTTCGGGACGCGACCGCGATATAATCCTTGCAGGCGGTCTGCTTGAATATACGAAGGGCTGATGCCCTCCCCAAAAATGCAAGGCTGTCATCCTGAGCGTACGAGCATAAAAACAAGATTCTTGACGGCTTCAGTAAAAAATACAATATAAATAAGCTTGTATATTTTGAAGAGTTTCAAGACATAGAGGATGCGATTGCGCGCGAAAAGCAATTAAAAGGATGGAAACGCGCGAAAAAAGACAGCTTGATAACAGCTGACAATCCCAAGTGGGATGAATTGAGCTTTTAGTATATCCTTCGGCTGCGCGACTTTCGTCGCTTCGCTCAGGATGACAGAGCACTGTATGTTATCGGATATTTTATTGTGTTGAAAGTTTTTGGAGATTCTTAAGAACCTTTTTTCAAAAAGGTTCTTAAGTAAAAATCTCTCTAAATCTACCAAAAAGGAGAATAAAAATGGCAAAGATACAGATGAAAACGCCGCTCGTCGAAATGGACGGCGACGAAATGACGAGAATAATCTGGCAACAGATAAAGGATATTCTTCTTAATCCCTATATCGACCTCAAAACCGAATATTACGACCTCGGTCTTGAACACCGTAACGAAACGAATGACCAAGTCACTGTCGATTCTGCAAACGCCGCAAAGAAATATGGCGTTGCCGTTAAGTGTGCGACCATTACACCCAACGCGGCAAGAATGACCGAATACAACCTTAAAGAAATGTGGAAATCCCCCAACGGCACCATCCGCGCGATTCTCGACGGCACGGTTTTCCGTACCCCGATAATCGTTAAGGGCATTCCCCCTTACGTGCGTAATTGGACAAAGCCCATTTCCATCGCCCGTCACGCATACGGCGATATCTATAAAGCGACCGAAATGAAGGTGGGCGCAGGAAGCAAGGCAGAGCTTGTTGTTACCGATGAAAACGGCAACGAAACCCGTGCGCTTATCCACGATTTCAAGACCGACGGCATTATCCAAGGCGTTCACAACCTTGAAAAGAGCATTCAGGGCTTTGCAAGAAGCTGCTTTAATTACGCGCTTGATATGAAAATGGACCTTTGGTTCTCCTCCAAGGATACCATAAGCAAGACCTACGACCACAGATTCAAGGATATTTTCGCCGAAATATATGAAGCCGAATATAAAGAAAAGTTCGAATCCAACGGAATCGAATATTTCTACACCCTTATCGATGACGCCGTTGCACGCGTTATCCGTTCGGAGGGCGGCTTTATTTGGGCTTGTAAGAATTACGACGGCGACGTTATGAGCGATATGGTTTCCACCGCCTACGGCTCGTTGGCAATGATGACGAGCGTGCTTGTTTCGCCCGACGGAATTTATGAATACGAAGCGGCTCACGGCACGGTTCAACGCCACTATTACAACCACTTAAAGGGCTTGCCCACCTCCACCAACTCGGTTGCGACGATATTCGCGTGGACCGGCGCTTTGAGAAAACGCGGTGAATTGGACGGAATCGACGAGCTTTGCGAATTTGCCGATAAGCTTGAGCATGCTTGTATCGACACCATCGAAAGCGGCGTTATGACCAAGGATCTTTACCTTATTTCCACGCTTGAAAACAAAACGCAGGTAAATACAACCGAATTTTTGGAAGCGATCGCTTCAAGACTTTAATATTTATCAAAACAGTAAGCCGGTACGGTCCCTCCCGTATCGGCTGTTTTTTTATCAAAGCTTTAAACTGCCGCAGGCAATATAACTTGGGCGTAGCCCAAATATAACTGCGTGAGCAATATAACTCGCGAAGCGAATATAACTGTCATTGTGTACCTTTGGTACACAATGACTTGTCGGGGTTGACTTTTGTAATAATATGTGGTATAATTTCGCAAATATTAATGCCCACGGAGGATAATCGTGGATATTCAGGATATATTTACAATATGTAATATCATACTTACCGCATCGTTTGTTATCTGCTATATCTATCAGTTTTTCTATATTTTCTGGGTATTTCTCGGAAAAGATAAATCTCAACCCGTGCAAAGCGATAAGCTTAATAAATTCGGCGTTATAATCAGTGCGCGTGACGAAGAAAACGTTATCGGGCACCTTTTGGAAAGTATAAACCGTCAGGATTACCCGAAAGAGCTTATTAAAATTTTCCTTATCGCCGATAACTGTACCGATAATACCGCGCAGGTCGGCAGAGATCACGGTGCAATAGTTCTTGAACGTAACAATAAAGAGCTTATAGGCAAGGGCTATGCGCTCGATTTCCTTTTCAAAAAGCTTATTGCCGAAAAGGACGATTGCGATGCTTATATCGTTTTCGATGCCGATAACCTTGTTGATAAGAATTTCGTTAAGGAAATGAATATCAACTTCAACCGCGGCTACAAAGCGCTCACCAGCTACCGTAACTCCAAAAACTACGGAACCAACTGGATTTCCGCAGGTTATTCGCTTTGGTTCCTGCGTGAAGCAAAATATCTTAACCACGCAAGAATGCGCTTTAACACCTCTTGCGCGATCTCGGGCACAGGCTTTTGTATCAGCCGCGAAATTATCGAAAGCAACGGCGGTTGGCCCTATCACCTTCTTACCGAGGATATCGAATTTTCAACCGATATGGCGGTTCGCGGTGTTAAGATAGGTTACAGCGGCGGCTCGATAGTTTACGATGAACAGCCCGAAACCTTCAAGCAATCCTGGAACCAGCGTCTCCGTTGGTCAAAGGGCTTCTATCAGGTATTCGGTAAATACGGCGGAAAGCTTTTCAAGGGCATTTTCAAGGGTAAATTCGCTTGCTACGATATGCTTATGACGATTTTCCCTGCGCTTATGTTTACCATTCTTTCGCTTTGCTGCTGTATCGCGGAATTTATTTACGGCATGACGATATTTGCCGATTATCCCGAATTTTCGGTATTCTTTGAATTCTGTATGGTTCCGCTGCTCTATTTCTGCTCGATAATCTATATGCTGATATTTATCGTCGGCTTTATCACGCTGATAACCGAATGGGACGTTATCGACTGTCCTCCCGGCAAGATGATAAAATATCTCTTCACCTTCCCGATATTTATGCTGTCCTATTGCCCCATCGCAATCGCGGCAATATTCAAAAAGGTTGAATGGACTCCCATCAAGCACAGCGTAACGAAATCTATCGACGACGTTCAGTCGACCACAGAAGAATAAACGTCTTACAAGTCCGAAGCGTAAATGCTACGGACTTGTTTTTTTGCCTATGCGAGAACATTTGTTCTTGACAAACAGATGTTCTGGTGGTAAAATGTTGACAGTGTAAAAAAGGGGAGTGAAGGATATGTATATGGGCTACGGCGACGGCTCGGCACTGATGAAAACGTCGAATTTCCGTGAAAGGACAAATGATGGATCGAACGGGAATAAAAAGGTTCGCACGATATTGCATTGCGATGCGAACTCTTTTTTTGCCTCCTGTGAAACGGCGATCCATCCCGAATATGCAGCGTTTCCGATGGCGGTCTGCGGCAGTGTCGAGGAAAGGCACGGGATTGTGCTTGCCCGAAACGAGCTTGCGAAAAAATACGGTGTTACGACAGCCGAGCCGGTATGGCAGGCGAAAAAGAAATGCCCTCAGCTTCTTACCGTCCGTCCGACCTACGGGCTTTATTCCGAAATGTCCGAAAAAATGAACAAGATATTTTACGATTATACCGACAAGGTCGAGCCGTTCGGAATCGATGAAAGCTGGCTTGACGTAAGCGGCTCTTTTAAGCTCTTCGGCAACGGTAAAAGCATTGCCGACAGTATCCGCGAAAGGATAAAAAACGAGTTGAATATAACCGTTTCGGTCGGCGTTTCCTTTAACAAGGTCTTTGCGAAGCTCGGAAGCGATATGAAAAAGCCGAACGCGACGACGGTCATCCCGCGCGAACGCTTCGCCTCAATAGTTTGGCCGCTGCCGGTTACCGATCTCCTTTTCGTCGGCTCGTCTACGGCAAGGAGCTTGAACCGCGTGGGCATTTATACGATAGGCGATTTAGCCTGCTGTGACGAATCGGTAATCCGAAAAAACCTCGGCAAAAACGGAATAATGCTCCGCGAGTTTGCACGCGGTAACGATTATTCCGAGGTTACGGTAAGCGGATATGAGCCGACGCCTAAATCGGTAAGCAACGGAATGACCTTCCGTGAAAATCTTAAAACCGACAACGATATCTCGTTTGCCGTAACCTATCTTTCGATGTCGGTGGCGGAGCGCTTAAGACGGCATAAGCTCTGCTGCAACAACGTCGCCGTAACGGTCAGATTGCCCGACCTGACATCGTTTTCCCATTCAATCTCACTTGCTCACCCGACCTGCCTTTACGACGAAATATCCAAGGTCGCGCTTTCGCTCGTGTATGCGAAAAAGGCGATGTGGAAGGAAATATATTCGGTAACGGTTCACGCCGAAAAATTGACGCCCGAGGGCGATTTCGGCTATCAGCAAAAGCTGTTTCCCGAAGCGTGGGAGAAAAAATACGCAAAGAGCCATTCGCTTGAAACGGCAGTCGACTCCATCCGCGAAAGGTTCGGAAAAAGCGCCGTCAAAATAGCCTCTGCGATCGATAACCGATTGCTGTAAAAAATGAAAAAATTCATCATATCCCCTTTTAATTTAAAGGAAAATGTGATATAATAATACGATTTACGAAGAAAATCAACGAAATCTCAAAAAAGGGGGCGTTTTTTGTATGGATAAGTTCGATCTTGTGTCCGATTTTGCGCCTACGGGCGACCAACCCGAAGCGATATCGGCGCTTGTTAACGGCATAATAAACGGCGACCGCGACCAAACGCTTATCGGCGTAACAGGCTCGGGTAAGACCTTTACCATGGCAAACGTCATCGCGCGTGCAAACCGCCCTGCAATCATACTTGAACCCAACAAAACTCTTGCGGCGCAGGTCTGTTCCGAAATGCGCGAATTTTTCCCGAACAACGCCGTTGAGTTTTTTGTTTCTTATTACGATTACTATCAGCCCGAAGCATACGTCCCCGGTAAGGACGTTTATATCGAAAAGGACGCGGCTGTCAATAACGAGATAGATAAGCTCCGCCATTCGGCAACGAGTGCGCTTTTTGAAAGACGCGACGCTATAGTCGTTGCATCGGGACGCTGTATTTATTCGTTGGGTGACCCCGAGGAATATTCCCAACAGGTGCTTTCAATCCGCCGCGGCGCGACCTTTGCGCGCGATGACGTCATCAAGCGCCTTGTTTCGCTTCAATATGCAAGAAGCGATATCGGCTTCGAGCGTAATAACTTCCGCGTGCGCGGTGACGTGCTTGATATTTTCCCGTCAAACACCGATACCGATGCAGTGAGAGTGGAATTTTTCGGTGACGAGGTCGACCGAATTTGCAAAATCAACGTCGTTACGGGCGAAGCGGTTGCCGATATGTCGCACGTTGCGATATATCCCGCATCGCACTACGTTACCTCGTCGGAAACGCGCAAAAAAGCGCTTGACGATATAATTGCCGAGCTTGACGAAAGAATCGCATATTTTGAAAGTCAGAATAAATTTATCGAGGCGCAACGTATCCGTGAGCGCACGATGTTCGACGTTGAGCAGATACGCGAGATCGGCTTTTGCTCGGGCGTCGAAAACTATTCGCGCGTGCTTTCGGGCCGTGAGCCGGGAAGTGCGCCCTATACGCTGCTCGATTATTTCCCCTCGGATTATCTTGTGTTTGTCGATGAAAGCCACGTAATGCTTCCGCAAATACGCGGTATGGCGGCAGGCGACCGTGCAAGAAAGCAAAATCTTATCGATTACGGCTTCCGTTTGCCCTCCGCTTACGATAACCGACCGCTCGTTTTCGATGAATTCGATGAAAAACGCGGTCAAACGGTTTACGTCAGCGCAACGCCGAAGGAATACGAGCGCAACCTTTCCACGCGCCTTGTCGAGCAGATAATCCGCCCGACGGGTCTGCTCGATCCTATCGTTGAGGTGCGCCCGACAAAAGGACAGATCGATGATCTTGCGGGCGAGATACGCATCCGCGCCGCAAGGAAGGAGCGCGTTTTAGTTACAACGCTTACCAAAAAAATGGCGGAGGACCTTACCGAATTTTTCGAGCTTTCGGGTATCCGCTCAAGATATATGCATTACGACATCGACACGATGGAAAGAATGGATATTCTGCGCGGTCTGCGCGCGGGCGAATTCGACGTGCTTGTCGGTATAAACCTACTCCGTGAAGGTCTTGACCTGCCCGAGGTATCGCTCGTCGCCATCCTCGATGCCGATAAAGAGGGCTTTTTGCGAAGCGAAATTTCGCTTGTGCAAACCATCGGACGCGCCGCGCGTAATGCCGAGGGTACGGTTATAATGTATGCCGATTCCGAAACCGGCTCGATGAAGCGCGCTATCGATGAAACCAACCGCCGCAGACGTATTCAGCAGGCGTATAACGAAAAGCACGGCATCACGCCCAAAACCATTGTAAAGGATATTCGTGCTCCTATCGAAATAACCTCGAAGAAGGAAGCCGAAAAATTAGAAAAGAATAAGAATATGAGCAAAGAAGATAAGAAGAAGCTTATCGATAAGCTCACTGCCGATATGAAGCGCGCCGCAAAGGACCTCGATTTCGAAACGGCGGCATTCATTCGCGATAAGATAAGAAGATTGATGTAGCAGGAGAAAACTATGTCGGACAAAATCGTTGTAAAGGGCGCACGCGTCCATAACTTAAAGAATATCGACGTTACCATCCCCCGTGACAAGCTCGTTGTTTTCACGGGTCTTTCGGGTTCGGGTAAGTCAAGCCTTGCCTTTGATACTCTTTATGCCGAGGGACACAGACGCTTCGTTGAATCGCTTTCGTCCTATGCGAGAATGTTTTTGGGACAGCTTGATAAGCCCGACGTTGACCTTATCGAGGGCTTGTCGCCCGCGATATCCATCGACCAGAAGACAACCTCGCGCAATCCCCGTTCGACGGTGGGAACGGCAACCGAAATTTACGATTATCTCCGTTTGCTTTATGCGCGAATCGGTGTGCCGCACTGTCCGATATGCGGCGAGGAGATCAAACAGCAATCTGTCGATGAAATCGTTGCGCGTGTTTGCGAATTGCCTCAGGGCACTCGCTTTATGGTGCTTGCGCCCGTGGTTTCGGCGCAAAAGGGTATGCACGAAAAGGTTTTTGAAGGCGCGCGTAAAAGCGGCTACGTTCGCGTTCGTGTCGACGGAAATATGTACGACCTTTCCGAAACGATAAATCTCGATAAAAATCTGAAGCACGATATTGAAATAATCGTCGACCGTCTTGTAATGAAGGGCGAGGAAATGCGCTCGAGATTAGCCGAAAGCCTTGAAACGGCATCGAAGCTTGCAAACGGTATAATAAAAATTCTTCTCCCCGATGCGGAAGAGGATAACGAAATAACCTTTTCGCAAAATTATGCGTGTAAGACCCACGGTATTTCGGTCGGCGAGCTTACACCGCGTATGTTCTCGTTCAATAACCCGTCGGGTGCCTGCGAGGCGTGCGGCGGCTTGGGTGAAAACAACGTATTTTCCGAAGAAAAGCTTATTCCCGATAAAAGCCTTTCGCTTTTCGGCGGCGCGGTAATATGCAACGGCTTTAAAAGCGCCGAGCCGGGCGGATATTTTGCCGAGCTTATAAATTCGGTCGGCAGATATCACGGCTTTGATATTCACACTCCTATCGCAAACTATTCCGAAGAAGCGTTTAATATCCTTATGTACGGTAATAAACGCAAGCGCAAATCGGTTTCCGAGCCGTCCTTCAAGGGTATTATCGGTATGATCGACCACCGCTATAAAATGGGCGGCGGTTATGAAACGCGTGAATACTACGAGCAGTTTATGGATTATATCCCCTGTCCCGAATGTCACGGAAAGCGCCTTAAAAACGAATCCTTGGCGGTAACCGTCGGCGGACTTAATATTTCCGACCTTTGCTCGAAATCGGTTATCGACGTTCGCAAATTCTTTGCGACCTTGAAATTAAGCCAAACCGAATCCGAAATTGCGAAAGAGATACTTAAAGAGATAAATTCCCGACTTTCCTTCCTTGAAAACGTCGGACTCGGTTATCTCACGCTTTCGCGTAAGGCAGGCTCGCTTTCGGGCGGTGAAGCACAGCGCATCCGTCTTGCAACTCAAATCGGCAGCGCGCTTGTAGGCGTTATGTACGTTCTTGACGAGCCGAGCATCGGATTGCACCAACGCGACAACCAAAAGCTTATAAACACACTTAAAAAGCTGCGCGATATCGGAAACACGGTTCTTGTTGTCGAACACGATGAGGAAACCATTGAAGAAGCCGACTATATCGTCGATATAGGCCCCGGCGCAGGTATCCACGGCGGCAACGTAATTTTTACGGGCACTCCCGCGCAGATAAAAAAATGCAAGGAATCGATAACGGGACAGTACCTTTCGGGCAAAAAGGTCGTTTCGGTTCCCACTACTCGCAGAAAGGGCAACGGCGGATTTATTACCGTTGTCGGCGCGAGCGAAAACAATCTTAAAGACGTTGACGTTACGATCCCTCTGGGCAAATTGGTTTGCGTTACGGGTGTTTCTGGCTCGGGCAAATCGAGTCTTGTAAACGCAGTGCTTTACAACACGCTTGCGCGTAAGCTCGGCAAGCTTTCGGTAATTCCGGGTAAGCACAAGGAAATCGTCGGCGCAGACGATATTGACAAGATAATTCAAATCGACCAATCGCCGATAGGCCGTAATCCCCGTTCAAACCCCGCAACCTATATCGGTCTTTTCAACGATATTCGCGCGGTGTTTGCCTCCACACCCGATGCAAGAGCGCGCGGCTATAACGACGGCAGATTTTCGTTTAACGTCAAGGGCGGCAGATGTGAAGCGTGTAAGGGTGACGGTACTCTTACCATCGAAATGCACTTCTTACCCGACGTTTACGTTACCTGCGACGTCTGCAAGGGCAGAAGATACAACCACGAAACGCTTGAGATCAAATATAAAGGCAAATCGATTTACGACGTTCTTGAAATGACCTGCGACGAGGGTAGGGAATTCTTCCAAAACTACCCCTCGATAAAGCGCAAATTGGATACGATGTGCGACGTCGGACTCGGATATATCAAGATCGGTCAGCCCTCGACGACCCTTTCGGGCGGTGAGGCACAGCGCGTAAAATTGGCAAACGAGCTTTCGCGCCGAGCAACGGGCAAAACGCTTTACGTGCTCGACGAGCCGACGACGGGCTTGCACACCGACGACGTAAACAAGCTTGTGAGCGTTTTGCAAAAGCTTGTCGATGCAGGCAACTCGGTAGTGGTTATCGAGCATAATTTAGACCTGATAAAAACCGCCGATTATATAATCGATTTAGGTCCCGACGGCGGCGATGCGGGCGGCAAAGTCATCGCAAAGGGCACACCCGAGGAGGTTGCCGCAAACGAAGACAGCTATACGGGACATTATTTAAGAGAAAAACTTAAGAATTTGTAATTTGGAGAAATAAAAGTGAGCAATTACGAAAAATACGCGCCTCTGCTTGAATGCGTTGAAAAGCCGGGCAGATACGTCGGCGGCGAATATTCGTCTGACGTTCCCAATCCCGAAAATGCCGACCTACGAGTCTGCTTCTGCTTCCCCGATATTTACGAAATCGGTATGTCCAACCTCGGAATGAAAATACTTCAGGGAAACTTTAACAACAGCGGATATATAAGCTGTGAGCGAAGCTATATGCCTTGGCCCGATATGCGCGAGCAGTTAATAAAGCACAATCTTCCTTTGTACGCGCTTGAAAGCGGCGATGCGATAAATAAGTTCGATATCGTTGCCTTTACGCTTCAGTATGAGCTTTCCTATACAAACGTTATCGCAATGCTCGGCTTGGGCGGAATTCCCCTTCTTTCGAAGGACAGAAGCGAATCCGATCCCATAATCATCGCAGGCGGCCCCTGCGCGTATAATCCCGAGCCGATTGCCGATTTTATCGATATTTTTTCGATAGGAGAGGGCGAAGAGGCTCTGCTTGAGCTTGCTTCTCTTATCAGAGATTGCAAAAAAGAGGGCGTTGGCAGGGATGAAATACTTTACCGCGCGTCACAGCTTGAAGGCTTTTACGTACCCTCGCTTTACACCGTTGAATATAACGCCGACGGAACGATTGCCTCGTTTGTGCCCAACCGCGAAAACGTACCCGTAACCGTCAGAAAGCGCATAATCGAGGATCTTGATAAGGCATATTTCCCCTGCAAGTGCGCCGTTCCTTTCCTTGAAACGGTTCACGACCGCGTAATGCTTGAGGTTTTCCGCGGATGTATTCGCGGATGCCGTTTCTGTCAGGCAGGTATGATCTACCGTCCCTACCGTGAAAAATCGCCCGAGGTGCTTAATGAAAACGCGCGCGCTTCGATCGAACACAGCGGTTATTCGGAAATTTCACTCACCTCGCTCTCTATTAGCGACTATACTCATCTCCGTGAGCTTATAAACGGACTTTTGGAATGGACCGACGATAAGAAGGTAAACCTTTCGCTTCCCTCAATGAGAATCGATAATTTCTATGAGGAGCTGCTCGAAAAGGTTTCGTCTGTTCGTAAAAGCGGTCTTACGTTTGCGCCCGAAGCAGGTACCCAAAGACTTCGTGACGTTATTAACAAGAACATCACCGAGGAAGAAATTATTTCGGCTTGCGAAAAGGCGTTCGACGGCGCAAGAAGCAGCTTAAAGCTTTATTTTATGAACGGCCTTCCCACCGAAACCGACGAGGATATCAAGGGTATCGCTTCGCTCGGTCAGAATATTGTCGATACATATTACTCCAAAAAGCGCTTTGGCGGCGGCAGAGGCGTAAACGTCACCGTAAGCGTTTCCTGCTTCGTGCCCAAGCCCTTCACCCCTTTCCAATGGGAGCCTCAGGACAGCCTTGAGGAGCTTGAACGCAAGCAAGCGCTTCTTCGCTCTGCGATCACGACCAAAAAAATATCCTATAAATACCACGATGCGCGCGTTTCGCGTATCGAAGCTGTTTTTGCGCGCGGCGACAGAAAATTAGGCGCGGCTTTGCTCGAAGCGTATAACCGCAATATGATGCTTGACGGCTGGGATGAATATTTCAGCTACGACAAGTGGATAAGCGTGTTTGAAGCCTGCGGAATCGACCCCGCATTCTATGCAAACCGCCGCTTCGGTATCGATGAAATACTTCCTTGGGACTTTATCGACATCGGTGTAACCAAGAAGTTTATGAAGAACGAATATGCGCGCTCGCTTAAAGCCGAAACTACTCCCGATTGCCGCACAAAGTGCTCGGGCTGCGGTGCAAAATCGCTCTGCAACGGCAAATGCGTTTGCGACGGAGGTGAAAACAATGGCTGATATCCGCGTATGCTTTACAAAGCTCGGTAATTTAAAATATATCTCCCATCTTGACCTTCAACGCGCTATTCACAGAATGCTCGTAAGAAGCGGTCTGCCCATTTCCTACAGCGAGGGCTTCAATCCTCATCCCCGTCTTAACATCGCGCTTCCGCTTTCTATCTATCAGGAGGGCGAAAGAGAGCTTTGCGACTTTCGTCTGACCGAGGAAATTGACGTTCAGACCGTAAAAAGCAAGCTTCAATCTGCCGCATTTCCCGGACTTGATATTGTTTCGGTCAAAATTGCCGACCGAAAGCTTACGACCAAGCGCGCTCTCTGGCGTCTTGAGCTTGAAACCGATATTACCGAGGAAGAGTTTAAAACCGCATTAAACGGCGAAATGAAGGTCGTTAAACGCTCGAAAACGGGTGAAAAGACCGTTGATATCTCGCCTATGACAAGATTTGTTTCCTTCGGGGAGGAAAACGGTATCAAGGTGTTGCGTGTCGAGCTTAACGCCGCAGGCAACGATTACCTCAATCCGTCCTACGTTGCCGCGTTTTTCGGTGACAGAGTAAAAATTAAAAGAGTAGTTCGCGAGAATATTATATTTTAACAATTTTCTATTGATATTAAGCATATTGTTTGCTATAATCACAATGATATGAAATGTTTAAAATCCGATCTTTTTACGAAGTTAATAATTTTTGCGCTTTCGCTTGTAATTACCGTCACACTCTGCTCCTGCTCGGATGGAGAAGAGGAAAGCAGTGATACTTCGGAGGAAAGCTTCGTTCTCCCCGAATTTTCGCAGGAGGAGGTTTCTGCGGACGACGGTATTTTGAGTGAGGAGGAGGCTTTGGCGCTTATCGAAGCCGATAAGCTCGTTACCGAAATTTTCGTTAATCAGTCGCTTTACGGCGGCATGGACGATTCGGTTGAATATTACGGACTCCCCGTCGAAAGCGAATTCGTAAACTTCAAGGCGATAACCGCACTGCTTGAAAGCACCTATACCTCAAGCGGCGGCTCTATTGAAGATTTTCTGACGTATCCGCAGGGTCTGCCCTCCGCATTGACCGAAAAAAACGGCAGAACCTACGTCTTCCGTCACCCGACCGAGCGTTATTACGATTTCGTAAATACCCAAACCGTGAAGATAAACGATACCGAGCTTGATACCGAAAAGCTTATAACGGCAACCACTCACAGATCGAAAAAGGTCATCTTTAAAGCGGTGCTCGAGGACGGAATATGGCGGCTTGAAAAAAGTATTTTCCGTTTGAATCCCTTTGAAGAGGTCAAGTTTACCGAAAAGCTTCCCTTTTCGGATATAGGCTCCTTCAAATCGCTTTCGGGCAGTGTGCTCGTTATCGAATTTTTCGTAACCGATAAGCAGACCGAATTCACCTATGAGGAGGAGCTTGAATATCACGGACGTATTCAAACGGCGGTCGATCATCTTGTCGATACCGCGTCGGAATACGGAAAAACGCTCACGCCTACCTTCAAAAAGGCTTATTTCGCGCACGAAGCCGTTCTCGGTCTGCGCCCCTTGGATTTTGACGTTATGTTTGCCGATACCGGCTTCGGTACGCTGCAGGCATTCGCCGAAGCGAATTTTGACCTTACGCAATACGATAATTACGTTTTCGTTGTGTGTCTTGATAAGGATGTCGAAAGCTCCTGTGAGCTGTTCAAAAATACCGACCAAACACGCTTCTATTTCGGCGAACGCGCAATAATCGGCAATAATACCGCACCCGACGAGATATGCGCTTCAATGCTGAAGCTTACGGGCGCATACAGCTTTGACGAGGAGCTTTGCGATAAATACACCGAAGAGCTTTATCGCGTTTATTACAAGAACGATATTCTTATCTCGGGCAGTCTTGCCGATTCTGATATTTCACCCGTGACCGCATACGCATGCGGTTTGACAGATCATCTCGACCGTAACAACAGCATATTTTATTTCGGACAGTAAAAGCGAGGAAGTTTAAAATGGCTAATCAATACAAACGCGTACTTATCAAGCTCAGCGGCGAAGCGCTTGCCGGTGAGAAAAAGGGTATTCTCGACGGAGATATGCTTTCGTCGGTTGCCGAAAAGATCGCTCTTCTCGTTAACGACGGCGTTCAGGTAAGCATCGTTATCGGTGCAGGTAATATCTGGCGCGGTGCAAGACAAAACGGACTTGACGTTGACCGTGTGCGCGGCGACCATATGGGAATGCTCGCAACCGTCATCAACTCTCTTGCAATGCAGGATTACATACTCAAAACGGGCGTCAACGCTCACGTTATGAGTGCGGTGCAGATCCAACAGTTCTGCGAACCCTACGCACAGTATAAGGCCATTGAATATCTCGAAAAGGGCGAGGTCGTAATTCTTTCGTGCGGCGTCGGTTATCCCTTCTTCTCGACCGATACGGGTATGATGCTGCGCGCGGCAGAGCTTAAGTGCGATGCTGTTCTTTCGGCAAAGAACGTCGATGGCGTTTACGATAAGGACCCTGCAAAATACAGCGATGCCGTCAAGTTTGACGAGCTTACTTATCAAGAGCTTCTTTCACGCGGACTCAAAGCGATCGACCAAAGCGCCGCAACCATCGGTGAGGAATGCGACATAAAAACCGTAATTTTCCCGCTTTCCGACCCTCAAAATATCATTTCTGCCGCAAAAGGCGAAACAATCGGCACATTACTCCATAAATAAAAAATAAGATATATAACAAAAACAAGGAAGGTAACAAAAATGTTCGACATTAAACCCTTTGAAGAAAAAATGAAAAAATCCATCAGCGTCCTCGAGGAGGATTTTGGCACTATAAGAGTAGGCAGAGCAAGCTCGAAGGTTCTCGATAAGATCACCGTACCCTATTACGGCACCCCTACCGGTCTTGACGGTGTTGCTACCATCAAGGCAGCCGACGCAAGAACTCTTGTGATCACCCCTTGGGAAACCAATATGCTCAAGGAGATCGAAAAGGCAATTCTCGCTTCCGACGTAGGCATCACCCCCACCAACGACGGCAAATGCATCCGTCTTATTTTCCCCGCGCTTACCGAGGAACGCAGAAAAGAGCTTACCAAGAAGACCGCAAAAATGGGCGAGGACTGCAAGGTTGCAATCCGTAACATCCGCCGCGAAGCAAACGATAACGCAAAGGCATTGAAGAAGAACTCTACCATTACCGAGGATGACCTTAAGGATGCTGAAAAGAAGATTCAGGATCTTACCGATAAGATCATCAAGGAAGTTGACGTTGTTATCGCTAAAAAAGATAAGGAAATCATGGAAATATAATAAACCCCCAAAAACACTTCGTATTTTCGGGGACCCCGTGATTTGCCCCAAAAATACTTCGTATTTTCGGGGACCCCGTAATAAACCCCCAAAAACGGCAAGCGTTTATAATTTCTAAAAAATAATTTCACAAATTTAATCGAATTTTACCGTTAAAACCGAGGTTTAACCCCCTCGGTTTTAGCCGATTTTATGAAAAGTTTCGAGGTTCTTATGTCAGAGCAAGTTCTCCCAAGGCATATCGCCGTAATAATGGACGGAAACGGCAGATGGGCAAAAAAACGTCTGCTTCCGCGCACTGCAGGGCACAAGGTAGGTCTTGATGCATTCGTCAACACCGTCGATAATTGCAGCGCGATGGGAATTGAATATTTAACGGTCTATGCCTTTTCGGCAGAGAATTGGAACCGCTCGGAAGAGGAGGTTTCTGCCCTTATGGAGCTTATGAGCAAGGGCATAACCAAATACGAGCCGGAAATGAACCGTCTTAACATCAAGCTGAAGCTTGTCGGCGATATCGACCGATTTGAACCGAAATACCGCGACGCGTTGCGCGGAGTCGAATCGCGGCTTGATAAAAATACGGGTATGACGCTTTGTATCTGCCTTTCCTACGGCGGCCGTCAGGAATTGGTTTATGCGGTCAATAAGCTGATAAAAGAGGGGAAAAGCGAAATAACCGACAAGGATATTTCAAATTGCCTTTACACTCAGGGAGTGCCCGACCCCGACCTTATCATCCGCACAAGCGGAGAATACCGTGTTTCGAATTTTCTTTTATGGCAATCGGCATATTCGGAATATTATTTCACCGACGTGCTCTGGCCCGATTTCGATAAAAACGAGCTTTTAAAAGCGATCGATTCTTATTCAAAGCGCGAACGCCGCTTTGGGAGGTAAAAATGATAACAAGAATACTTACCGCAATAGTTGCTCTTTTGCTTCTTATTCCGCTGCTTATCTGGGGCGGTGTTTGGGGCGCAGGTGCTTTGTTTGCGCTTATCGCCGGCTTTTCGGTTTATGAAATGCTCGGTTGCTGCGGCCTGATAAAAAAGTGGGCGGTTTCGCTTACCTCTATCGCTGTTTCGGCATTCGTTGCCGTTTTGCCCGTGTGGAATATCGATATTGCCGTAAAAACGGTAATTCTCGGAGTACCTGCGATTACAGTGCTTTTTATGATATTTGCGGTAATCACCCACGCAAATACCGACGTTGAGCGTCTGTTGATGTTCATCACGCTTGCGGTTTACATCACTGCCGGCTTCACCGCGCTTTCTTATATGCGCGTAACCTATGGTCTTTGGGCAGTCGCTTTGGTATTAAGCGTTGCTTGGGCGACCGATACCTTTGCATATTTTTCGGGTATGCTTTTCGGCAACAAAAAGCTTTGCCCCAACATTTCACCGAAAAAAACTATTGCAGGCGCTATCGGCGGAACCGCGTTCGGCACAGCGGCAGGCGTTTTGGTGTTCTGGCTTGCCGATAAAAATCCGCTTTTGGGACTTATCGCGCTTCCGCTTTCTGTGGTAAGTCAATTCGGCGACCTTGCCGCATCGGTAATCAAGCGCCGCTTCGGTGTTAAGGACTACGGCAAGATTTTCCCCGGTCACGGCGGTGTGCTTGACAGATTTGACAGCATAATTCCCGTTTCGGTAATTACTCTTGCGTTTCTTGTAATTCTCGGCGCGTAAGCGCTTTATAGGTGTAGATATGCAAAACTCGATAACTCTGCTCGGCTCAACAGGATCTATCGGCAAGCAAACGCTTGACGTTGTCCGTAATTTGGGATTAACGGTGGAATCGCTTTCCGCCCATTCCAACGTGTCGTTGCTTGCCGAGCAATGCCGTGAATTCAAGCCGAAGCGTGCTTGTATAGGCAAAGAAAAATATAACGAATTTAAGCTTCTTGTTTCCGACCTCGATATCGAAATTCTTTGCGGTGACGAGGGTGTTGAGCAGCTTGCAAGCGAGGATAAAAGCGAAACCGTCGTTAACGCAGTGCTTGGTATGAAGGGCTTAAAGCCCACCGTCAATGCGGCAAACAAGGGCAAAAAAATCGCGTTTGCCAACAAGGAAACACTTGTCGCAGGCGGCAAATTGGTTACCGATGCGGTAAAAGCGGGAAACGCAACGCTTTTGCCCGTCGATAGCGAGCATTCTGCAATATTCCAATGTATTCAGGGCAAAAATAAAATTAAAAAGATCTGGCTTACCGGCTCGGGCGGCCCGTTTTTCGGTAAGGATCACGAGTTTTTAAAAACCGTAACGCCCGAAATGGCAATCAAGCATCCGCGATGGAATATGGGCAAAAAAATCTCGGTCGACAGCGCAAGCCTTATGAATAAAGGGCTTGAGTTTATCGAGGCAGTCCATCTTTTCGACGTATCGCCCGACCAAGTCGAGGTCGTCATCCATCCGCAAAGCATCGTTCATTCGCTTGTCGAGTTCGAGGATAACGCAATTCTCGCTCAAATGGGCACACCCGATATGCGCGTGTGCATCCAATATGCGCTCACTTATCCCGAAAGAAAGCCGTCGCAAGCCGAAAGCCTTGATCTTTTCGGTAAAAAGCTTGAATTTTTCGATTACGATAGGATTGCATTTCCTATGCTTGAGCTTGCAAAGAAAGCATTAAAAGCAGGTGGCAATTTGCCTGCTGTAATGAACGGCGCAAACGAAGAAGCGGTTGCGCTCTTCCTCGACCACAAAATAGGCTTTACCCAAATGTTCGAGCTTGTAATCGATTCCTGCGAAAAGATCGGCGCCGCATCGATTATCGAAAATCCCACGCTTGACGATATTATCGCGTCGGATAAAGCCGCGCGTGAATACGTCCGTTCACATATTTGATAACAAAAGCTACCCCATTATTCAGGAGTGTTTATTTAATGTTTCAATCTCTTTTAAGTCTTGCAGTAACCGTTTTTATTTTTGGTCTGCTTATTTTCGTGCACGAATTCGGCCATTATATGGTCGCACGCGCCTTTAAGGTCGGCGTTATCGAATTTGCAATCGGAATGGGACCCAAGATAAAGACTTGGAAAGGGAAATATAACGATTTTACGATCCGCGCTATTCCCATCGGTGGATTTGTGAATATGGTCGGCGAATACGACGAGGAAATCCCCGAGGAGCATAAATATAAAATTCCGCTTAACGACCGCTCGGTCTGGAAAAGAATGCTTATCGTCGTTGCAGGCCCTTTTATGAACCTTTTGCTTGCTTTTCTGATAATGCTCGGCATCGTTTGCGGAAGCAATCTTATCGGCACCTCGATAGTCGCCGAGTTCGATGAAAACAGCGTTTCGAACCAATACGGGCTTCAGGTAAATGATGAGATCATAAGAGTCAACGGAAAAACTATTCATTGCTATACCGATCTGTCCTATAAGATCGTTTCGGACGGAATCGAGCCGGTCGATATCGTGGTTCTCCGCAACGGCGAGGAAATAACGCTCAAGGGCGTCTGCTTCGGCACGCAAAAGGAGGATAAGAACATCGTTTTCGGCGCAATGGATTTCAAGGTCTACGGTGTTGAAAAAACCTTTGGCGGAGTAATGCGCGAAGCCTTCTGGCAATCCTATTCGACCGTCTATATGACCTTCGATTCGTTGGTCGATACCTTCAGCGGACGTTACGGCATCGATGCTGTCGGCGGCCCCGTTGCTGTCGGCGGTGAGATTGATAAAACCATCAAGCAAAGCGATGGCTTGCTTGATGCGGTTTTAAACTTATGTACTATGGCGGTAATGATTTCGGTATCGCTTGGTATTTTCAATCTTCTTCCCATTCCCGTGCTCGACGGCGGCAGATTGCTGTTTTATATCATCGAGGCAATACGCCGCAAGCCGCTTAACCCGAAATATGAGCAAGCCGTCAGTGCGGTGTTCACAGTGCTTTTGTTCGGGCTTATGGCATTTGTTTTAATCAAGGATATTGCAGGACTTTTCTGATATGAAAAACACAAAAACAGTAAAAATCGGAAATATTTCGATTGGCGGAGCGAATCCGATAGCCATACAATCGATGACAAATACAAAAACTGCCGACAAGGAAGCGACGCTCGATCAGATCAAATCGCTTTCGGCGGCAGGGTGCGATATAGTGCGCTTTACAGTAAACGATATGGCGGCGGCAGAAGCAATACCCTATTACGTTGAAAATACAAATATTCCGCTTGTTGCCGATATTCATTTTGATTACCGCTTGGCGCTTGCCGCTGCTGAACGCGGTATATCGAAAATACGCATAAACCCCGGTAACATCGGCGAAAAGGAAAATATAAAAAAGGTTGCTCTTGCCTGCCGTGAGCGTAATATCCCGATAAGAATCGGTATTAACGGAGGAAGTGCCGAAAAATCGGTGCTCTTGAAATACGGCGGACCTACTGCCGAAGCACTTGCCGAAAGCGCGTTGCTTAACGCACAAATGCTTGAAGAATTCGATTTTACGAATATAGTTCTTTCGGTAAAAAGCTCCGACGTTAAAACTATGGTCGATGCAACGCGCATTTTAAGTGAAAAATGCGATTATCCCTTACATATCGGCGTTACCGAAACGGGTGACGTACGCAGAGGAAATATCAAATCGGCAATCGGAATCGGTGCTTTGTTGCTTGACGGAATCGGGAACACCGTACGCGTTTCGCTTACCGATGACCCCGTTAACGAGGTCTATGCCGCAAAGGACATTCTTTTCTGTTGCGGTATCGGCGGCGGTATAAATATCGTTTCCTGCCCGACCTGCGGCAGAACCGAATCGAACGTCATCGGACTTGTTAACGAGCTTGAAAAAGCAACGCGTGAAATAAAAACGAATCGCCGCTTGACGGTCGCGCTTATGGGCTGTGTGGTTAACGGACCGGGCGAAGCAAAGCATGCCGATATCGGCGTTGCCTGCGGAAAAAGCGAAGGATTGCTTTTCCGCAAGGGCGAAATAATTAAAAAGCTTGAAGAAAACGAGATAGTAAACACCCTCGTTAACGAAATAAAGGAACTTATTAATGCTTAACGAATTTTTAAACAAATTCAAAAAAGCCTCCTTCAACGATAAAATGAAGGAGACCATAAGCAAATTCGATTCTTTCTCCGTAATGGTCGACCGCGAACGCGTTTCGATCGCAGTCAAGGCGGAGCTTTCTTGCTATGTAAAGCCTAACCGACTGTTTGAGCTTGAAGCAGAGATCAAGAAGGCTTACGCGCTCAACGGAGCGACGATATACCCGCATTTTAATATCGGGTTTGAAGCGTCTTATATGGACGGTATTATCGAAACCTTAAAGCAGGTTTCAAAGCTTGATTACGGCTTTTTTGACGGCTCGACCTATCAGTACGATAAAAACACCGGCGTTTTCGTTATAAGATTGCGCAAGAATATCACCTCGGTCATTCCCGAAGCAAACGGTGCCGAGCTTTTCATTATGCAATGCGTTCGCGACCAATTCGGTGTTGCGATAATCCTTAAATTCGAATATGAGGAGATCAATATTTTCGAATACCGCAACGAACGCGAGGATGCTTTGGCGCAAAGCATACGCGAGCAAAAGCTTGAGATCGCTCAGGAAATACCCAAGGATGCTCCCAGAGCTTCGTTTGTTGAAACCGAGGACGAGGAAGCATACGATTTTGAAAAGAACGGTAAATATCTCGTTACCGTCGGCAAAATGACCTTGGATATAACCAACCCCGAGCCGATATACGGCGAGCGCAGAAACTGGTCATTCACCCCGATATCAAGCATTAAAAACGATACTGCTGTTTGTGTTGCGGGTAAGCTTTTCCTTGTCGAAACGAAGGAAAATTACGAAAATGAAAAAATCACCTATACAATATACGTAACCGACAATTCCGCTTCCATTTCGGGCAAATTCACCTGTCCCAAAAAGGAAGCACCCAAGATAAAAGCGCCGATGTACGTCACCGTTTCGGGCAAAGCCGAAAAAAGACGTATCTTCGACCGCAACAAGAACGAATGGGTCGAGGACAATGAAATAACTCTTGCAATTAAAGCCATTTCCAAATGCAAGGTCTACGGCAGACAGGACGAAGCCGAAGAAAAACGCGTTGAGCTTCATTTACATACCAATATGTCGGCAACCGACGCGTTAAGCGATGCTGCCGATATTATGGCGCGCGCACACGATTGGGGTATGCCTGCAGTCGCATTTACCGACCACGGCACGCTTCAAGCCTATCCGATAGTTATGAGCGCCGCAAAAAAATATCCCGACGTTAAGCCTATCTACGGTATCGAGGGTTATCTTGTCGATGATACCGCGCGTGCCGTTTTCCGTTATGAGGATTCAAGCAACACAAGGTTTAACGAGGATGAATTTATCATCTTCGATATCGAAACGACGGGTCTTTCGCCGAAGACCTGCGGAATAACGCAGATAGGCGCATTAAAATATAAAAACGGTGAAATAATCGGCGAATTTTCCACCTTTGTCGATTGCGGAATCCCCATTCCCGAAAATATAGTTCATTTGACGGGCATTACCGACGAAATGGTAAAGGGAGCGCCCAACGAATGCGAAGCGGTAAAAAGCTTTCTCGAATTTTGCGGTGACAGAATGCTCGTCGCACATAACGCGAATTTCGATATTTCGTTTATCCGCCGCGTTGCCGATGAAAACCAAATCCGATTTGAAAATCCCTATCTCGATACCGTCGCGCTTTCGCGCTATATCAACAGCGACATTAAAAAGCACACGCTCGACACTCTTGCAAAGTATTTTAACCTCGGCGAATTCGACCACCACAAGGCTGATGCCGATACCGAAATGCTCGCAAAGATTTTTGAATGTATGTCGCGTAAGCTTGCGGCAAACGGTATCTTTACGGTCAACGAAATGAATGCCGCGATGGCAAACAGCTCCGACCCGAAACGTCTTAAAAGCTATCATATAATCATCCTTGTAAAGAATCTTGTCGGACTTAAAAATCTTTACAAGCTCGTATCAAGGTCATATCTCGATTACTACCACAAGCATCCGCGTATACCGAAAACTCTGCTCAGCGAATATCGCGAGGGATTGGTTATCGGCTCGGCTTGCTCGTCGGGTGAGCTTTACGATGCTATATTGCAGGGCAGACCCGATAATGAGCTTTACCGCATTGCGGATTTTTACGATTATCTTGAGGTTCAGCCCGATTGCAACAACGGTTATCTTATCGAGGAAAATCAGGCAACCGTCGAACAGCTTCACGATAACGTACGCAAGATAATCGCTATCGCAAACAAGCAAAAAAAGCTTGCCGTCGCTACGGGTGACGTGCATTTTATGGACCCCGAGGATGAAATTTACCGTCAAATCATGCTTCGCGGCAAGGGCTTTTCGGATGCAATGCGCGAAACGGGAATATTCTTCAGAACCACGAACGAAATGCTTGAGCAATTTGCTTACCTCGGCGAAGAGGAAGCAAGAAGAATAGTTATCGAAAACCCGAAAAAGGTCATTGCCGATTTCGACGATATAAAACCCATTCCCGACGGCACCTATACCCCTAAGATCGACGGCGCCGAGGAGGAATTGCAAACCCTTTGCGAGCAAACCGCAATGGAAATGTACGGCTTTAAGGGTCAAATTCCCGAAATCGTCCGTGCAAGAATGGATAAGGAGCTTACCTCCATTATCAAAAACGGCTTTGCGGTGCTTTACGTCATCGCACGTCGCTTGGTGCAAAACAGCGAGGAGCACGGCTATCTCGTCGGCTCACGCGGGTCGGTAGGCTCGTCGTTTGCGGCAACGCTTGCAAAAATTTCCGAGGTTAACCCTCTGCCTCCGCACTATGCCTGCCCCAACTGTAAATATTCCGAATTTTTCACCGAGGGCTCGGTCGGCTCGGGCTTTGACCTGCCCGACAAGGACTGTCCCGAATGCGGCACGCGTATGCGCCCCGACGGACACGATATTCCTTTTGAAACCTTCCTCGGCTTCCACGGTGAAAAGGCGCCCGATATCGACCTTAACTTCTCGGGTGACGTTCAATCGGAAGCACATAAATTCACCGAGGTTCTGTTCGGCAAGGAAAACATTTTCCGTGCAGGAACGGTCGGTACGCTTCAGGATAAAAACTGCTTCGGCTACGTTAAAAAGTTCCTCGAGGAGGAAAATATTTCTCTCACCCGCGCCGAGCAATCGCGTCTTGTCTACGGCTTCGTAGGCGTACAAAAAACAACGGGACAGCACCCCGGCGGTATCGTTGTTATTCCCAAGGAATACGAAATATACGATTTCACACCGGTTCAATATCCCGCAAATAAAGCGTCAAGCGGCGTTATCACGACACACTTTGCGTTTGAATATCTTCACGATACGATACTTAAGCTTGACATACTCGGACACGATGTGCCGACCTATTACCGCATTTTTAAAGACTTCACGGGTATCGCCGTGCGCGATATTCCGATGAACGATAAAAACGTTATCGAGCTTTTCGCATCCACAAAGCCGTTAGGCGTTACCCCCGAGCAGATCGGCTGTCCGATAGGCACAATGGGTATCCCCGAATTCGGCACCGATTATTCGATACAAATGATTCTCGATGCAAAGCCCAAAACCTTTGCCGACCTTTTGCAGATATCGGGACTTTCCCACGGTACGGGTATTTGGCTCGGCAACGGTAAGGACCTTATCGAAAGCGGCACCTGTACCATCGATCAGATCATCGGTACGCGTGACAGTATAATGGTCTACCTTATGCATAAGGGACTCGATTCGGCAATTGCCTTTAACGCAATGGAGCGTACCCGTAAGGGTAAGGGCCTTCTTCCCGAGCAGGAGGAGGCAATGCGTGAAAAGGACGTTCCGCAATGGTATATCGATTCCTGCAATAAGATACAGTATATGTTCCCCAAAGCACACGCGGCGGCATATACTATCGCATCGCTCCGTCTCGGCTGGTTCAAGGTCTACCAACCCGTCGCCTATTACGCGGCTTACTTCACCATCAAGCGCGACTTTTTCGACGGCGAGCTTGTAATGAAGGGCAAGGCTAAGATCGAAGAACGCCTAAAGGCGCTTCGCGAAATGCCCAACCCCACGGCGAAGGACGAGGGTAATATAGTCATCCTGCGTATAGTTCTCGAAATGCTTGCGCGCGGATTTTCCTTCCTTCCCGTCGAAATCGGCAAGTCCGAGGCGACCTATTTCATCCCCGAAAACGGAAAAATTCGACTTCCTCTTTGCTCGCTTAACGGCTTGGGTGAATCGGTAGCCGAAAAGATCGTTGAGGTAGTCAAGAACGGCGAAGCAAGTACTATCGAGGAGCTTCGCGTTAAGGCGGCGGTCAACAAATCGGTAATGGACCTGCTCGCCAAAAACAACTGCTTCGGCGATATTCCCGAATCGGATCAGCTTACAATGTTTTAATTTAGCAAGGTAAAAATTATGTTTGACAATCATTCACACACACAATATTCGGGCGATATTCCCCAAGGACAGGGCAATTCGGTGCGCGAGCTTTGCATTGCCGCTATCGAAAAAGGTCTTACGGGAATCGCCATTACCGACCATTTTGATATCGACGGTATATTCGACGGCTATTTTCCTCCGCTCGACCACGAATCGATCACGCGTGATATAAACGAATCGCGCGAGGAATTTAAGGGCAAATTAAAATTGCTTCACGGCATCGAGCTCGGTCAGGCAACACACATGCCCGATGAATCCAAGCTTCAGCTTCAAAGCCAACGATACGATATCGTCCTCGGCTCGGTACACGCCGTTCGCGGAATTATCGATTTTGCCGATACCGATATTGCATCGATGACCAAAAACGAATATGCGCGTCTTTGGGAGCAGTATATCGAGGAAATGCTCGATACGATAGCTTGGGGCGATTTCGACGTTTTAACGCATATAACCTATCCCAAGCGTTATTATCTCAGCAACGGAATTACCGATTTCCCCGATATTAAAAACAAGGGCAGGGAATATTTCGAGCCGATTCTCAAAGCGGTGATAGATAAGGGGATAACCCTTGAATGTAACACGTCGGGTCTGCGTCAGCAAATGGGTGAATGTCTGCCGAACGAGGATCTTTTCAGATTTTATTACGAGCTTGGCGGCAGAGATGTAACCATAGGAAGCGACGCTCACAAGGCAAAGGATTTGGGCGCGAATTTCAAGGAAGCGACCGAAATGTTAAAGGCTATCGGCTTTAATAAGCTCGCAAAATTCGAATTACGCAAAAAAGATTTCTATAATCTCTGATTTTGGAGGAAATAAAATGAAAGAACGTATACTTGAATATCTCGAAAAGGATGCGCGTATGTCGCATTCCGATATCGCAACAATGCTCGGTATTACCGTTGAGGAGGTTGAAAAAACCGTTGCCGAATGTGAAGAAAACGGTACGATCCTTAACTACCGCACGATGATAAACTGGGATCTTGTTGATAAAAACACGGTTACCGCGCTTATCGAGCTTAAAACGATTCCTCAACGCGATAAGGGCTTTGATTCGGTTGCCGAGCGCATTTGCCATTTTCCCGAAGTAAAATCGGTTGCTCTTATGTCGGGCGGCTTTGACCTTGCCATTACGGTTGAATGCAAGAATATGCGCGAGGTAGCGTTCTTCGTTGCGGAAAAGCTTGCCACAATTGAGGGTGTTACCGCAACCGCAACTCATTTTGAGCTCCAAAAGTATAAAGAAAACGGAGTCGTTTACGGCACCGAGAAAACCGATAAAAGAGGGAACAGCTGGTGAAATTTGACGCTTCAAAATGCCTTCCGGCAAAAATAACCGAAATAAAACCCTCGGGCATCCGTAAATTCTTCGACCTTTTAGGTGATATGAAGGATGTTGTCGGTCTTACGGTAGGACAACCCGATTTCGACACGCCGTGGCATATACGCAATGCAGGTATCCGCTCACTTGAGGAGGGGCACACCTACTATACCTCCAATAACGGCATTATGGAAATGCGTGAGGAGATAGCTAAATATCAAAAGCGCCGTTTCGGATTGGAATACAATCCCGTTAACGAAATTATCGTTACCGTCGGCGGTAGCGAGGCAATCGACCTCGCAATGCGCGCTCTGCTTGAGCCGGGTGACGAGGTAATCATTCCTCAGCCCTGCTTTGTCTGCTACGAACCGTTGGCGCGTCTTGCAGGCGCAACTCCCGTTATAATCAATCTTTCGGCAGATAACGGCTTCCGTCTTACCGCCGAGCAGTTAAAAAACGCCATTACCGAAAAAACCAAGCTTCTTGTTTTGGCTTTCCCCAACAACCCGACCGGCTCGGTAATGCGTAAGCAAGACCTCGAAGCAATTGCCGAGGTCATCCGCGAAACGAATATCTGCGTGCTTTCGGATGAGATCTACGCAGAGCTTACATACGGCGAAAAGCACGTGTCGATCGCCACTCTTGACGGTATGCGCGAGCGCACCATCGTTGCAAACGGCTTTTCCAAGGCTTATGCAATGACAGGCTGGCGTATGGGCTATACCTTGGCTCCCGAATATTTCACAAAGCAAATGGTAAAGATACACCAATACGGCATTATGAGTGCGCCGACAACAAGCCAATATGCTTCTATCGAAGCGCTTAAAAACGGCGATGCGGATATTGAATATATGAAGAGCGAATACGAAGCGCGCCGCCGTCTTATCGTCAGCGAGCTTAATCGTATCGGTATTCAAACCTTTATGCCCGACGGCGCGTTTTACGTTTTTGCCGACCTTCGCAAATTCGGTATCGACGACGAGGTATTCTGCGAAAGATTGCTTCACGAGCATAAATGCGCGATAGTCCCCGGCAGCGCGTTCGGCGAAAGCGGAAGAGGCTTCGCCCGTCTTTCCTATGCCTATTCGCCAGCGCATATCCGCAAGGCGATCAAGCGCATAGAGGAATTTATTAAAACGCTATGAAGCTGAAGGCATTTGCAAAAATCAACCTTACACTTGATATAATCGGCATACTTGAAAACGGCTTTCACGCATTACGCTCGGTAATGGTGCCGGTTTCGCTATGCGATGAAATAGAACTCGAAATATCCGAAAATTTCGAGTTTTATTGTAATTTGCCCGAATTGGCAACAAACGATAACCTTTGCGTACGCGCGGCAAAATTGTTTTTTGAAGCAACGGGTATAAAGGAATCGGTTGCGATAAGACTGCAAAAAAACGTTCCCTTTCCTGCAGGACTCGGCGGCGGTTCTTCCGACGCCGCGGCGGTGTTAAGGGGAGTCAACGAGTTGTTCAATAATCCGCTTGACGAAAAAACACTTTTTGTGCTTGCCGAAAATTTGGGCTCCGACGTGCCGTTTTGCCTTCTTTCAAAGCCCGCGCTTTGCGAAGGGAGAGGGGAAGTGCTCACCCCGATAAAGGACTTTCCCGAATTGGATATTGTGATTGCAATCGGAAGTGAACGTCTTTCGACACCAAAGGTGTTTAAAGAATACGATAAAATGCAGCTTCCGATTGAAAACAATACCGATAACCTTTTAACCGCGTTAAGTTCTCAAGGAATCTATCAAGCGATTACAAAAACGGGCAACGCTTTTGAGCCTGTTACCGACATTCTTTCACCCGAAACAAGGCTATTGCGCGACGCGCTTATGTCAAACGGAGCGACCGTTTCGCATCTTTCAGGAAGCGGACCTTCGGTATACGGTGTGTTTGAAAACGGCGAAAAGGCAAGCAATGCCGCAAAAATATTGCAAAGCAAGGGATATTTTGCCGTTTCCTGTAAAACGGTTATTTAAAAAAAGACGTATAATTTTCCTTTTTCGTGGGCAACAATCAGGCATAACGAAAAAGGAGAAAACATATGAAAACAAAACTTATCGCACTCTTTTGCGCCTGCTTCATTTTGCTTACCGCAGTCGATACCCTTATTCCGCGAAGCGAGGGTAAGGTGTTCGACAACGTCATTCGTTTGCATATTCTCGCGTATGACAACAGCGAGGAAGCGCAAAGCATAAAGCTTTTGGTGCGCGATGCAATACTTCAAGAGTGCGGCGATATTTTTTCGGCTTCGGGCGATATAATTGCCGCCGAAGAAAGCTTGACCGAAAATATAGCGAGAATCGAAGAAATTTCAAACCGTGTTCTTTCCGAAAACGGCGCGAATTACAAAGCGACCGCGGAATTGGGCAACGAAGATTATCCGACAAGGGAATACGAAGAATTTTCGCTCCCTGCGGGAAATTACAAGTCGTTAAGAGTAAAGCTTGGCGAAGCAAAGGGAAACAATTGGTGGTGCATCCTGTTTCCTCCGCTTTGCACAAAGGCTTCTTCGGATTTAACCGATTCGGGAATAACCGAAAAAGATACCGAGGTTTTCAAAAAACCGAAATACAAATTCCGTTTTAAACTACTTGAGCTTTTTGGAGGATAACTATGTTACACCGCATCGTCGGTGCTTCGGGCAGCGGCAAGACCGAATATATGCTTGACCGCCTGAGCGAAGCGTTGAAAAAGGGCAGAGAATGCTGCGTTATCGTACCCGAACAACAATCTGTTTCTTATGAAGCGGTTCTTTGCGAACGCTTTGGCGACGGTGTAAACCTTTTGTGCGAGGTTCTTAATTTCGAGCGTCTTCCAAACCGCATCGCGCGTGATTACGGCGGACTTTGTGTTAATACTGTTGATAAAGGGGGCGCTTGCGCCCTTTTGTCGCTTGTGTCGGAATCTTTAAAGGATCAATTGACCGAGTATTCGCTCGTTGCGTCCGATTCTGATTTTGCGACCTCGCTTTATTCGCTCGTTTCAAGAATGAAAATGGCGCTCATTACACCTCAAAGGCTCTATAACGCGCTTGGATCCGATTGCTTGGAAAACGATTCGCGCGTAAAAAGCAAGCTGAATGACATCGCACTTATCTACTCCGAATACGAAAAACGCTTCAAGGACGAGCTTAAGGACCCGCGCGATGCACTCACCGTGCTTTCCGAGGAGCTTAAAAACAAGCCGTTTTTTAAGAATAAATGTGTCTTTATCGACAATTATTACACCTTTACCGAGCAGGAATATGAAATAATTAAGGAAATCATAGCGCAAAGCAAGGATACATATATTTCCTTTACGGTCGATTACAACCGCGCGTTTTTTGAAGAAAACCGAAAATCGAGTGAGCGTGTGCTTGCACTTGCCCATAACGTATCCGACGATTATTTTACCGGCGAATCGAAGCGAAGCAGGCTCGAAACGCTTAGATATATTGAAAAAAACATTTGGGAAAGCAACGTAGCGCCGTTAAATACCGATGACGGTGCAGTGAAGCTTATTACCTCAAAAAACCGCTTTGAGGAGGTCGAAGCCGCCGCAAGCGAGATATGCTCGCTTGTAAGGTCGGGCTACCGCTACCGCGATATTACGGTCATCGCAAGCAACGCGGCTAATTATACCTCGTTGGTCGATTCGGTGTTTGCGCGCGCGGAGATACCCGTTTATACCTCTGCAAAGGAGGAGCTTACGGCAAAGCCGTTGTTTGCCTTTCTTTTGGCGAGCATCTCGGTGGTTATCGAGGACTTTTCGTTCAAGAGCATCAAGCGTTACGTTAAAAGCGGATTTGCCGACCTTTCCATTGCCGAAAGCGATGCGCTTTTAAGCTATGCAAAATCGTGGAAGCTTCGCGGCAAAGCGTGGTACGGCGATAACGAATGGACTCTCGACCCCGAGGGCTACCGCGAGGGCGACCTTACCAAACGCGGCGCAAGGATGCTGAAAACCGCAAACGAAGCGCGCGATAAGATAGTGCCGCCGCTTGCCGCTCTGCGTGACACCTTAACTCAAAAGGACTTAACCGTTTCCAAAGCGTTAAGAGCGCTTTACAACCATTTAATTGCGCTCGGTGCCGATGAACGGCTTCGCAAAAATGCCGAAAGGTATCTTAAAAACGGCAACCGCGAGCAAAGTGAACGAGAAATTCAGCTTTGGAAGATACTTATAAACATAATTGATCAGCTTGATAATCTTGTAGGAGCTTGGGCGGTAACACCCAAGAGACTGCAATCGTTGATAAAGCTTATGTGCGATTGTGTCGGACTCGGCGCAATTCCCGCAAGCGCCGATTCGGTAACCTTCGGTGACGCGTCGCTCATTCGTGCCAACGGAAGTAAGGCGGTTATCGTGCTCGGCGTTTGTGACGGCGAATTTCCTGCCGCATGTCGCACGGGAGGCTTTTTCAACAGTGACGAGGCTGTTTCTCTCGAGGGCATCGGATTGCAGCTTGCCGACACCTTGGACAAGCAGTTAAACACAAACCGCTTCCTTGTATATGCCGCTTTTTCCGCACCCTCCGAAAGGCTTATACTTCTCTCACCCCGCAGTGAAATCACAGGCGGTGAGCTAAGACGGTCAAGCGCTTGGCTCGCCTTGGAAAAAATGCTTCCCGCAATAAAGGAAAACACAACCGAATTTTCAAGTGAGGCTCAGCTTTACTCGCGTGAAGCGGTTGCCGCAAGCTTCCCGTTGCTTGAAAAGGGGGATATGCGCGATAAGATCGAAGAAGCCTTAAGAACGCAAAAGCAACCCTATTTTTCGGATCAACCGCTTGTATGCGATACAGCTTCACAAATCGATTTTAAAGGCGATTCGCTTTACCTTTCGCCGTCAAAGTTTGAAACCTATGCAAACTGTCCCTTTTCCTTCTTCGGAAATTATCTGTTAAAGCTTGAGGAAAAGAAGATAAATGAGTTTTCCGCATCGGAAATAGGCAATTTCGTACATAAAATGCTCGAGCTTTTCCTGCGCGAATGCATTAAGGATGGCACCTTTAAGCTACCCGATCCTGCCGAGCGTAAAGCTATTATAAAACGCCTTTCCGATAATTACCTGAATTACGTCTTAGGTCAGGAGGCAGCAAACGATAAGCAGTTTATGCACACCTACGGCAATATGGTAAAAACCGTTTCGTTTGCCGCCGAAAATCTTTGTAAGGAATTTGCCAAGAGTGAATTCCTGCCCACAGGCTTTGAATATAAAATAGGGCTTGAAAACGAAGACATACCCGCAATACAGTATGACGTGAACGGCAAAAAGGTATTTCTCCGCGGCTCTATCGACCGTGTTGACAGCTATGAAACAAACGGCAAAAAATATATACGCGTTGTTGATTACAAGACGTACGATAAGGATTTCGTTACCGAAAAGGTCGCCTACGGACTCGATACCCAGCTTTTGCACTATCTTTACGCATATTGCGAAAAAAATGAAACTACACCCGCAGGTGTTTTCTATTACGGCATAACGCTTCCGAATATCAACGTCAATGCACGCGAATCGGACGAGGCTATTGAAAATGCGATCGAAAAATCGGTTAAACGTAGCGGTATCGTAATCGACGATATCGAGGTAGTTCGTGCGATGAGCAACGATTTTTCGACAACACCCGCAAAGCTCAAAAAGGCAACCAAAAAGGAGCCCGAAAGGCTTTATACGCGAAGCAGATCAAAGCGCATCTTTTCGGAAGAGGATTTTGACGAGCTTAAGCTGACGCTTCAGGGCGGACTTAAAAATCTTGCTAATGACGTTTTCTGCGGAAAGATGGATATTGCTCCCTTGAGCATAGAGGATTTAAAGGCTGAGCCTTGTAAATACTGCAAATTAGGCGATCTTTGCCGAAATAAGCAACAGGAAACGGAGGATGTCGGCGATGACGATGAAAATTGAAGACTTTACACCGAAGCAACAGCAAGCCATCGTCACCCGTGAAAAGGACCTACTTGTAAGCGCAGGCGCGGGAAGCGGCAAGACCACCGTTCTAACGCGCCGTCTTATCGAGCGTATCAAGGCAGGAGAATCGGTCACCGATTTTCTTGTCGTAACCTTTATGAAAGCGGCGGCGGCAGACGTAAAGGGCAAGCTTTACGATGCGCTTTTGGAGGAAAGCGCTGCCGACCCCGACAACGATCACCTGTTCCGTCAATCTCTTCTCGTTTCCGAGGCGAATATATGCACGATATCTTCCTATTGCCTCAATCTCGTTAAGGAAAACTTTGCGCTTTTGGGGATATCTCCACACGTTCGCGTTATGGACGAGGTCGAGGAGGCGATGCTCCTGCGCCGAGTTACCGAAGAATTGATTTCCAAGGGCTATGAAAGCGGCGATGCCGAATTTTTAAGCTTTGCCGAAAACTTCACCGGCGATAAAAGCGACGATTCACTTGCCGAAACGATGATGAAGCTTTACAACACGTTGCGTGTCACGCTTAACCGAGAAGAAACGCTTCTCGCCTGCGCCGACAAGCTGTTTAAAGAGGCTGAAATTATCCGTAATAACGGCTTTTTCGCATCCGACGTCGGCAAGGACATCCAAAACCGTCTTCGTACCTTTTACGCCGAATTTATCGAGGATGCAAACGATATCTATTCCTATGCCGCAACTGTAGCTCACGACGATGCTTATCTTGCACCGCTTGACAGACTCGTAACCGCATTCGAAACGGTAAGGACTGCTATCGACGATAATTATGTAAACTTCTGTGAGCTGGCGGAAAGCTCCTTTGAAATTAAACTGTCATCAAAAGGATGCGACAAGCCCTTTAGCGAAGAAGTTAAAGATTCAAAAAGCAATCTTATGAAAAGGCATCAAAAGGTCATCGACCGATATATTCGCGGAAACGATGAATATAATGCCCAAAGCTTCGAAAAATGCGCCTCTCTTGTGTTACAAATCAATAGCTTTTTAAATGAAATCGAAAAGGCGTATACTGCGGAAAAACGTGAAAACGGAGTCCTCGACTATACCGATTTCGAGAAAAAAGCATTGGAGCTGCTTGAGGTTGAGGATGAAAACGGCGTCAATCAGCCGTCGGAGCTTTGCCTTAAAAAGCAAAGCGAGTTTAAGGAGATACTTATCGACGAATATCAGGACGTCAACCCGATGCAGGACCGTATTTTTACACTGCTTTCGGGCAAGGGCACGCGCTTTATGGTTGGCGACGTTAAGCAAAGTATTTACCGATTCCGTAATGCCTATCCCGATATTTTTCTTAATTACAAGGATGAATTTGCCGATATCGATGATTCGATCGGTAAAGATAATGCCTGCATCTTCCTGCGCGAAAATTTCCGTTGCAGTGAAACGGTTATAAATTATGCAAACTATTTATTCCGAGCTGTGACCGAGGATACGCAATATTACCGAGAATATAACGGCGAATGGCTTATTCACGCGTCAAAGCGTGCGGACAGAAAGCACCCCGTCGTTATCGCTCTTTCGGAAAAGGAAGATGGCAAGGCGATCGATGCACGAAAAGCCGAAGCTGAATTTATTGCTTCGGAGATATTGCGTCTTAAAAACGAAGAATGCGCCTCTGACGGCAAGGATTATAAATTTTCCGATTTCGCCGTTATGCTCGGTGCGATGAAGGGCTATTCCATCGAGTACGAAAAAGCGTTCAACAAGTACGGAATCCCTTATAAAACAGAAAAGACCGAAAATTTCCTCGAAAATCCCGATATACGTCTTACCGTTTCTGCCTTGAAGGCTATCGACGACCCGACCGACGATATTTCGCTTTGTGCATTGATGCGAAGTCCGATATGTAATTTCACCTCGAACGAGCTTTATAAAATACGTTGCCGTTTGAAGGACGTTGCGTTCTGGTATGCCGTCAACAAAACCGCGAAGCCGAAAAGGAAAAAGCTTCTTTGTAAAAGCTTCACCTTCAATACCCGCACAGGAGAAAATTCGCTTGCGATCAAATGTCAAGGCCTTATTAAAGCTCTTATGAATTGGCGAAATGCAAGCACGGGTGTGCCCTGCTGTGAATTTTTAAAGAGCTTTTATATCTCATCGGGTCTGCTCCGCATTTCTTCAACGACCGGCAATAAAAAAAGCTTAGAGCTTCTTTTCGACTATGCAAGCCGCTTTGAAAGCACAAAAAACGTCGGATTGTCAAGCTTTTTGGATTATTTGGAGGAGCTTTCGTCAAACGATCGCGAAATTGCCGATGCGGCAAGATCGGGCGATGAGGATGCAGTTTCCTTTATTACGGTACACAAATCAAAGGGTCTTGAATTCAACGTATGCTTCCTTGCGGGCACACAAAAGCTTTTCCGCAAGGGCGGCAAAACCGACAGGATAACGGTCACGCGCGGTGAGGGTATCAGCTTTACACTGCGTGACCGCGAAAGCTTTACGACCTTCGATCCGCTTTGTAACATCAATGCCGTTGATAAGGAGCGTGAAAACGCGCTCGGCGAGGAATTGCGTAAGCTCTACGTTGCGCTTACGCGTGCGAAGGAGCGTCTTTATATCACCGGCAGCGTCGATAAGGGCTGGAACGAAAAAAGATACGGCAAAACCTCTTTTGCGAGCTGGCTTGATATGATACTGTATTCTGCTGTCGGCAGGGAAGACAAACCTTTTTTCGATCTGCGTATCATTGAAAAAGCCGACGGCGCAAGCGGTTATCTCAGAGAAAAAGCAAAAAAGCAGATAAAGCCTACCTCTGAAATGGTTGATATAGTTAATTACCGCTATCCGTTCGAAAAATCCGTTTCGACCGCAAGGAAGATATCGGTTTCCGAGCTTCGCGTTGGACTTCTTGAAGACGATGAATATGATAAAAGTCTGTTATCCGTCCCCTATTCACGCGTTTCGATGCGACCTGCGTTTGCAGATGGGTCGAGCCAAAACGCGGCTGATATCGGTACTGCAAATCACCAATTTATGCAATTTTGCAGCTTCGACAATATCAAGCTCAACGGTATCCGCGAAGAGGCTGACCGTCTGCTCGGCATTAAAATGATAACCGAACAGCAATTCAAAATGCTTGATTTTAAAGCCCTGCAGAGCTTTTTTGAAAGCGAGCTGTATACCGAAATGATAAGCTCAAAAAGGCTCTACCGCGAAAAACGCTTTTCGGTAAGCGATATTTTGGACAGCGGCGGAGAATCCGTGCTCGTTCAGGGTGTTATCGACTGTTTTTTCGAAAATCCCGACGGCACCTATACCGTAGTCGACTATAAAACCGACCGTGTACATACGGCGCGCGAGCTTATCGAACGCCACCGCGAACAAATTTCCTATTACCGCCGCGCGGTCGAGCGTATGACCGGCTGTAGGGTGAGCAAATGTCTGCTTTATTCCTTCGCCCTTGATTGCGAGGTCGAGGTATGAAGCGCAAAAGCGCGCTTTATCCGATAACCGTAAAGCAGGTTCGTGACGATAAAAAGACGGTTATCGAGCTGTTCAAAAGGCTAACGCCGCACAAGGGCGGATTTATCGGCGTTTGTGAGCTTAAGGGTTGCTTTGCGTGGGAAAATGTCGGTGAAACCTTCGAATCGCTTACTGTCGGCGATCTGCTTATGGCTTTGCCGAACGAGGCGGCAAAATCGTTTCAACCGCTTAACGTCATCAAATATGACGGAAGTGTATTGGGCTATCTGCCGTATAACGAATCGGTCTTGCCGAATATGCTTATTAAACGGGGCATAAAGGTTTTTTGCTACGTTGAAGCAAAGGAATTCAACGGCGGTATGCCGTCGGTCGCGGTATCGATATATTCCGAAGACTACTAAACAAAAATGTCAACCTGCTGTTATGCGTAGGTTGACATTTTGGTTTTGTTATGCTATATTGTATCGGGAAAGGAAGTGTGACGATTGAAAACGCGCAAAAAAATTAAAAACATAACGATGACGGCGCTTGGCGTTGTGTTGCTTGCGATCTGCTCGTGGATTTCAATCGCGGGCGTAACGCTCCAAACCTTTGGAGTTTTCTTTCTTCTTGCCTTTTACGGCGCAAAGCGCGGTACTCTTACGGTTTTCGTTTATCTGTTAACGGGCGCGTTGGGCATACCCGTTTTTTCGGGCTTCGGCGGCGGAATCGGTTGGATTTTGGGCCCTACGGGCGGTTTTCTTCTCGGTTTCCTTGCGGTAGGGATGTTGCACATTCTCGCCGAGGCTTGTATCCCCAAAATTGCGCCGCGTCTTTTTGTAAAAATACCGTTATCGGTAATCAGCGTTTTGTGTTGCTATTTATGCGGCGCCTGCTCTATGTATACCTATTATCTTCAAAACGGCTCAAGCGTTTCGTTTTCAGGCGTTTTTTTAGGCTTTATAGCGTTTTACGGCATTTTTGATGCGGTAAAGATAATAATTGCCTGCACGCTTGCAAGGTATGTAAGTAAAATCAAGCCAATTTGACGCTGATTTCACCGCTGTTGAGAATCATTTTTTCACCCGAATCGCAAATGACCTCCAATTCGCCGTTGTCGTGAATCGCAACGGCTTTTGCTTGATACTGTATTCCGTTACGGTTGAAATTAACGGTCTTTCCGAGCACAAGCGAATATTCGCGGTATCGATTCATAAACGTCTTATCGGGTAAGGTACTGCAAAGCTCGTTAAGACGCGAATAAATATCGGCAACAAGCGCACAACGGTCCAATTTCACACCGACGGATGCCGCAACGCCCTTTAATTCATCGGGAAAATTTTCGGTAGTTAGGTTAATACCGATGCCAACGATGACCGCATCGACCCTGCCGCTTTCAAAGTCGGAGATCGCCTCGGTAAGTATACCGCAGACCTTGTAATTATCGATAAAAATATCATTCACCCATTTAATCAACGGGTGTTTTTTTGTTGCGGCTTTAAGCGTTTCGCAAACCGCAACGGCGGCAGCTGAGGTGATAGCGGTCGAATCGGCAAGCGACACGTTGGGATGCAAAACGCAGGAAAAATAAATTCCGTGCTCCTTCGGGGAATAAAAGCTTCTTCCGTGCCTTCCTCTGCCTGCGGTCTGTTCGTTTGCGACAAACAACGCGTTGCTTGTCAAACCGTCTGTGACCGCCTTCTTTGCCTCTGTATTAGTCGATTGAATGACTTGGAAAACCCTTACGTCGACGCTTGAATCGTTCATATAAGCGCGTATAGCGCCTTCGGTAAGCGTTCCGTTGTTGCTGTTGAGCCGATGACCGAGATTGTTGACAGAGGTGATATCAAAGCCCTCGTCTTTAAGGGCGTTAACGCATTTAAAGACGGCACTGCGCGAAACGTTTTCGCTTTTTGCAATTTCTTGTCCCGAAACAAATTCGCCGCGCTTTGACGTAAGCATATAAATGATTTTATCGCGCAAGGTCATAAAATTTCACTTCCTTTAAAAAGCAAAAGCCCGAAATTCGGGCTTATTGTGCTTAATAGAGTTCTTCTTCAATCAGCTTTCTCGAACGGTTGGGAGAAGCTTGGGAATCATCGCTGACGATATTGCGTTCGTCAAAGCTGATAGCTTTGACAAAATCAGCGGGAACCTCATATTCAAACGTCTTGATAAAAAGCTCGCTTACGGACGAAGCGTAAAATTCTTCAGCTTCCGATTCTTCAAAAATAAAATCGGATTCATCGCTTATACTAACGTCAAGCTCTCCGAAAAATTCGCTTTCTTCTTCGGGTTCGGAAATATCCTCGTCGGAAATATCAAGCGATTCTTCGCTTACCGTTTCGGAATCGTCCGAGCTGTTTATCGTATTATGCGTTTTGAGATAATTTTTATATTTATTTTCGGTAACGTACGCCAATTTTATTCTGTAAGTACCGTTTTGCATTTTTGCAACCTTTTCCTCGGGAACAGTGATCTTCCAGTCTTCACCGGGCTCAAGCTCCGCAAAGGTGCCGTTGTATTGTTGGGATATTGCGGTGGCGTTTCCTTGTGTATAATACACGTCGCAATATTCGACCCAACCGTCGTCGCTTAAATATTCGATCTTGCCGGTCATTTTTTCGTTTTCGTGGAAAAGTAATACTGTGCCGGCGGTGTTTTTAACCGAAATGGTAACTTCATTGCTACCTTCCTCGGAATCACTTACAATATCGACCGAAATGTCTTGGCTTTGCCAAAGAAGGACCTGTACCGCTAAAAGGGTAAAGACGATCATAAAAGCCAAAGCAAGAACAAGCAACGTCAAAACGGTTGATTTCTTTCGTTCTATCGCAATTCACCTCAATATAAATATACCACAAAAATTATTTTTGTAAATGGTTCTTTTTAACAAAAAATCACCTTTTGGAAATCCCTGCATAGAATAGTATTGATAATATCGAAAATTAAAACAAGGTATTATCCAAACATTAAGGAGGAATTTCAATGAACGAAAGAACAGGTCCGCTCGGCGGACTTTGCGGAAACGGCAAGGAACAGCTTTGCTGTATCAGCGTCGATAAAGTTTTCGATTCAGCGCGCGATAAGGATTGTCTGGAGGACGTGCGCGTGCACCTTTGTGACTGCGGACAGGAGATTATTGATAAAGCAAGCGCTGTAAGATGTAAATGTGTCGAAATCATCAACACGAACATCCACATCGAGCCAGTACCTTTTAATAGGGGCTTTTATCAGGTAACGGTTCGCTATTATTTCTGCGTAACGCTTGAAGCCTGCCTTTGCGGCGGCAGAGTGCAGGAGGTCAAGGGCTTATGTGCGTTTGACAAAAAGATCATTCTTTTCGGCAGCGAAAAGAACGTTTCTGTGTTTACTTCCGATCCCGAAAACAACAGCTTCTGCTTCGACGAACGCGATCTGCGTTGCGACAGCGAGCCCACTCTTCCCACCGTTGTGGTGGAAGTCGCATCGCCTATCTGTCTTGACAGTAAGCTCGTTGAGCGCTGCAAGCCCTATGGACATTGCTGTATGTGCATAGACGCCATTCCCGACCGTATTCGTTCGCGCTTTGACGGCAATTTTGTCGACGGTGTCGGATCGAATAACGTTTATGTAACTATCGGCGTGTTCTCGGTGATCAGAATGGAGCGTAAAGTACAGCTCATGCTTCCCGCGTGCCACTTCTGCTTGCCCGAAAAGGATTCCAAGCCCTGCAACAATGATGATCCCTGCTCGATCTTCGGCAAAATGCAGTTCCCGTTGGGCGAGTTTTACCCCTATGCCGACGAATGCAGAAACAATAACGACCGCTGTGTTCACGGTAACAAAACCGGTTGCTGCGATAAATGCTGTAAATAAAATATATTATCGAAATGCCGCAATTTATGTTGCGGCATTTCAGCTTGCAGCAAAGTCTGCAAGCTGAAGCAGACTGAGAGAAATGAGGCTGTTTTTAATGAAAAGCGAGCGTAGGCGTAGAAAACTACGGTAGTCGAGCTTTTCGTTAAAACCCTTGAAAATACAATAAAATTTAAAATTCCTTATACAAATCAAGAGCATTTACAATGTAAACGAAAGAACTCTTGTTGTTATTTTTCTTTCAAGGGTGTAAACGGACCATTTGTCCTCGGTCTGAAATGCCGCAATTTATGTTGCGGCATTTTTACGTTTTCACTTGAAATCACGCAACAAATATGTTATCATATCATTGCACTAAACCATCAAGGAGAAAATTATGGAATTTGTAGAAGTTGTAAATCAAAATCAGCATCTTCAGGGCTTTACAAAGGGAAACGGCTTTATGTATTGGTCGTTTACCGACAGTCTTGTAAAAACCAATCTTAACAATACCGTAAAATGTCAGGTCGAAATACACGGCGGACATTTGGGCGATTGCGATTATCACGACGGTAAGATATATGCAAGCTATCTTCAAAATTCTCTTCCCGGACATGCTTGGGAGGATTGGACAGGCTTTAAGATCTACGTTTTCGATGCAAGCGACCTTCGCGTTTTAAATATAATAAATCTTGATATTTGCGATTATTACAAGAGCATCACCTGCAGTGATGAGGATACCCGCGGATTTCAGGGCATCGACGGCGTTACGATAGCACCCGACCCCGTAAGCGGCGAGGATAAACTGTTTGTGGCTTGTGCTCTTTATACGGGAGAAAAGTATTCCAATCAGATCATCCTTCAGTTCACGCTCGACGGAGCTTATGAAACCGAATATCATATTCCCACCGGTAATACCGTTTTTGGTATACAGAATCTTGATTACGATGCGGAAAATAAGGAATTTTGGTTCACCACCTACGGTCCCAGCGAGCCTTATCAGCCCAAGGAAATCCTTTTCTGTATTTCTGGAGATTTAAAGGAAATCAAGAGAAAATACTGCTTCTCGACTCCTTACGGCATAGAGTGTCTCGGCAAAGAGGGCTTTTACGCATCCTATCAATACGGACAAAACGGCAGACGCGGCGGCGTTGCATACCGTTGCGATGAAGCTATGTTTCAGAACAAAGTCTCCGAAGCCGAGGTCGAAGCCTTTATACGCGGCAAATAAGCTTTTGTAGAGAAATTGAATTTAATGCTTCGAAGCTTAAATATTAAACTAAATTCACAGGAGTAATTTATGGAATTTGTTGAAGCTCTTAATCAGTATCAGCATATGCAGGGCTTTACGAGCGGAAACGGTCATATGTTCTGGTCGTTTACCGACAGCCTTATAAAAACCACGATGAACAGCATCGTTAAATGTCAGGTGCACGTGTCCGGCGGCCATATAGGTGACGTTGATTATCACAACGGCAAAATTTATACGAGCTTTATGAAAAGTGCTCTTCCCGGTCACGCTTGGGCGGATTGGTCGGGTTATAAATTGATGGTGTTCGATGAATACGATCTTCGTACGCTTGACGTTATAAATCTTGATATCTGCGATTATTACAAGAGCATCACCTGCACCGAAGAGGATACACGCGGATTTCAGGGCATCGACGGTATCGCCGTTGCACCCGATCCCGTAAGCGGCGAGGATAAGATTTTTATCGCCTGCGCGCTCTTTACGGGCGAAAAATATTCGAATCAGATAATTCTTCAGTTCGATATGAACGGTAAATACGAAACCGAATATCACATTCCCACGGGCAACACCGTTTACGGTATTCAAAATTTCGATTACGATGCCGAAAATAAGGAATTCTGGTTCACTACCTACGGTTCATCTCAGCCATATCAACCCAAAGAGGTGCTTTATTGCGTTTCGCACGATTTTAAGGAGATCAAGAGAAAATACCGCTTCTCGACCCCATACGGTATCGACTGTCTCGGTAAGGATGGATTTTACGCCTGCTATCAGTTCGCAAGAAACGGCAGACGCGGCGGCGTTGCATACCGTTGCGATGAAGCTTGGTTTGAAACCCCCAAGACCGATGCCGAGCTTAAAGAGCTTATATATTCCGATATCGAAAAATAAATCTAAAAAATATAAAGTAAAAAGCCCGCTCATTGAGTGGGCTTTTTGTTATTCGTTATTTGTTATTCTTGTGATTCCGATTCGGTTTCTTGCGCTTTCGATGCGGCTTCTTCCAAACATTCTTCATCAAAGGAAGCTTTGGCATCATCCGCTTGCGCTTCGTTAGAAATCGGAATAACCTTTACTTCAACAGCCGAAGTGCTTTCAAATCCGGCGCCGCAATCGTCATAGAAATCGAACGAGAAGAATTCGTTTTCAGCCTTTTGCTTTTTCAAAACCTTGAAGTAAAGCATATAAAGAGCATATCCGAACAATGCACGGAGAGAAATCCAAACGCCGCCGGGAAGGGTCAGATCGATA
>JAZRTE010000091.1:0-48637 GCA_045651785.1 Eubacteriales bacterium
GGGAATATGCATCCTTGCCGCCGAAATCGATAATAACGCTTTCGGTGCCGCCGTCGCGGTGCGCGAGAAGGGTGCCGAGCATTGCCTTTTCGTTAATATCGTCCATCGACATACCGGTTAAGAAATTGAGTCCGTCGCCGTTTTGCTCGTCAAAGGGAATCTTGGGAGAATCGGGATCGGGGTTAACCGCGCGTACGATGGTTTCGAAAAGAATGGGGGAGCCGTCCTGAACGAACTGACCGAGCGAGTGGAGGTCAGAGCTATAGGTGACGCATGCAGGCAAAAGACCCTTCTTGTCCTTGCCCTCGCTTTCGCCGAACAGCTGCTTGAACCATTCACCCATAAAGCGGAAATCGGGGTCGTAGCTTACCAAAAGCTCGTTGGTCTTGCCCATTTTGAGCATGATATTGCGAAGTACGGCATATTTGTAAGCCGCGTTGTCGAGTCCCGATGCGAAAATAGAGTCGCGCATATCGCAAGCGCCGTTAAGAAGCGCATCGGTATCAACGCCCGCAACCGCCGCAGGAAGCAAGCCTACTGCGGTAAGCACCGAGAATCTGCCGCCGACGTCATCGGGAATAACGAAGCATTCATATCCCTCCTGCTTCGCAAGAGAAAGAAGAGCGCCGCGGTTTGCATCGGTGGTTGCAACGGTTCTTTCCGCCGCTTCCTTTTTGCCGTAGCGCGATTCCATATATTCACGGAGAATACGGAAAGCAACCGCGCTTTCGGTGGTGGTACCCGATTTGCTGATGACATTAACGCTCACACGCTTGCCCTCGCAAAGCTTGAGAACGGTGTTGAGCTCACAGCCCGAGAAGGAGTTGCCAAGGAAATAAACCTCGGGGTTGCCGTCGTTTAATTGGTTGTGATAGGGTGTTTTGAGGTATTCGATGACCGCGCGTGCGCCGAGGTAGGAGCCGCCGATGCCGACGACCAAAAGCACGTCGCTGTTTTTGCGGATGCGTTCCGCACAAGCCTTGATGCGAGCGTATTCTTCACTGTCAACGCGCACACCGAGGTCACGCCATCCGAGAAAATCGTTACCCTTGCCGCTCTTCTCACGGAAATATTTATCCGCTTGGGTAAGAAGACTGTCAAATGCGGAAAAATCGCATTCCTTAATGCTTTCCGCCTGCTTGTATCTGAAGTTGATCATGATTTTTCTTCCTTTATTTATATATAAATTTCAAAGTATTATAGAATATATTTTTTTGTTTGTCAACACAAAAAGTCCGCTTCACAGCCGAAACGGACTTTCTTTTTTTATTTATTCTTCAACCGTTACGGGAGTAAGGTCGAAATGGTTGCAGATCATATCGCCTGCATGCAAACGGATATCGACTTTGTTTTCAACGGTGTCGATGACCCAATGCTGAACGTGGCAGGTATTGTGATGACGGAGCGTAAGAAGGAGCTTTCCGTCGTCTGCGATCTCATACGCGGCAAAAACGCTCGCTCTTTCAACGCTGTTCACCGCGGGGTCAAGGAAGGTTATCGAGGGCATAAGGTTCATTATATTGTAATGATTGAGAATATAATTGCCGTTGCCGCAAACGAATTCCTTCATTCCGTATTCGGTATCGAGCACCACGTGAAGAAGCTTTTCGCCGAAAAGTCGGATGCCTTTTACCTCGGCGCGGTTTTCCGCAACCGTAAAGGAAATATCGTTGTTGAAATCTTTGCTCGGTTTAGCGGCGTAAGCGGTTTCGGTAAGCGCGTTAAGTGCGCTTGCATCCGTGCTTTCGCCGTACATAGTGTCGAGCAGCTTATAGATCAATTCGACCTCAAGAGGCATATTGCCGACCTCGCCCAGAACGGTTACTACCGTATCTATCGAGGGGAAGACCATACAGAGCTGACCGAATGCGCCGTCACCACGGTAGCCATCGCGGTCGTTTATCCAGAATTGATAGCCGTATCCTGCAGTCCAGTCGGGCGAGCCGTTGTTCAGGTCGATCGAGTGGTGCTTGGTAGCTAACGCGAGATATTCCTCACTTACGATACGTTCGCCGTTATAGGTGCCCTTGTTCTTAAGCATAACGCCGAATTTCGTGATGGAATCGCTTGAAAGCTCAAGGCCTGTACCGCCGAGCGTCTGACCGCTTTTGGTTTCGCGCCAAATCGGTTTTTCAATACCCAATTTTTGGAAAAGTCGCTCGTCAAGAAAGTCAACGAGCTTTTTGCCTGTAACTCTTTCGACGGCAGCCGCGCACATACATGTCGCCGCAGTGCTGTAAGCAAATACCGTGCCGGGCTTGTGTACCGTGGGGATCGCGAAAAATCCCTTTATCGGGTCGTCAAGCCAACGGATCTGATCGAGCACGCAGGCGGTATGTCCGCTTTGCATCGAAAGAAGATCGTGCAATCTGACCTCGCGAAGCGCGTCGGTCATTTCCTCGGGCATTTTGTCGGCGAAAAGCTCGCACATTTTCGTGTCGGGGGAAAGCAAGCCCTCGTCAATGCAAATGCCGACCGCCGTGGAGGTGAAGGATTTTGAAAGAGAATAAAGGTGCATCGGCGTTTCGAAATCATAAGGCTCGAACGCCATACGAAGCATTGGCTCCCTTCCCTTTATTATCTGCATTGCACGGATGAAGATTCCGTTATCGCTGCTTTCTTTGATATAGTTGTGTACCGCATCGGCATTTACGCCGTTTGCAAGATAAAGTGCCATATTGTTACCCTATTCCATTTTACCGAGATAAATTTCGTTTGCCTTGCCAAGGAAGTGACGCTTGATGACGTTGCGCATTTCTGCGGGACGGAGATCCTCGTGAAGGATGTTATCGATGGAAAGCCATTTCGTGCCTACCTGGTATTCGTCGCGCACGAGCTTATCCTCCTCGTATTCGCTGACGATATCGCAAACAAACATAAATTCGATCCTGTGCGATTCCTCCTTGAAGCCCTCTCGGATGAACAAAAGACTTTTGGGCGAAACGGTATAGCCGGTTTCTTCCTTCGTTTCACGGATCAATGCGTCGAGCATAAGCTCGTCAGGCTCCTGCTTGCCGCCGGGGAGGGTATAAAATACGGTACCGTCCTCGTCAATAAGCTTGTTGCAAAGAATTTTTGCGCCGTCGATGATTATTGCTTTGATAGAGTTTGTGAGTTTCATTGTTTCTACGCTCCGCTTTGTGTGATGTCTGTAGATATTTCACCGTTGCTTTTTACGGTGACCGTAACCGAAAAGGTCATTTCGGTCACGTTGTAATGCACCGCGATAAGCTTGCTTTCGCATATCGCGACGCGAGGATATCCGTTTTCGCTGAATTCTACGCCCAATTCACGTTCAACCGTATCGATATATTCGTCCGCCTGTTCGCCGGTCACGTTCGTGTAATAGGCTACAGCGTATTCGCCGTTTTCTCCGACTTCAAAAACTTCGTTTTCTCCCGAAAAGGCGGGGATGCCCTCGGTTATTCCGTCACCCCATTCGAAATCGGGAGCATCGGCTTGGTTCGAGCCGAAAAAGACTGCGGTGAAAATAACGACGATCAGGAGGACCGTACAGATGCAGGCCGTAAGTGTTAAGTTCCTTTTTACTGCAGAGAAAAAGCTGATCAATTTTTCTTTCATTTTAAAAATTCTTTCGGTTTAGAATTTTTCCTGACGCCATTTTACGATAAAGAGCGCTGCCGCACCCGCAATTGCAACGAGAGCAATAATGAGAATAACGATGACGGTTACAAATCCGCTGTCGTCCTTTTCGCCGTCGCTTGTTTTGTCGATCGCTTCGAATTCAACGCTTATGGTGTGGTCCGCGGTAACGTTTTCAAAGGTATAGTTGAAAATACGTTGAGCCACTGCGCCGTCTGCGGAAATGCCGTCGATGAGGACCTGTTTGATGATATAACCCTCCTGCGCGGTGATATAGAAGGTCTTGGAAAGTCCCTTGTTAACGCTGATAGTGCCTTCGGGATTAATGCTGCCGCCTTCGTTTACTACCGATGCTGTGATGGAATGTCCGCCGATAATATCCTTGGTGCAGATAAGTATGCCTTCGTTATCGTAAGCATATTTGCCCGAAATGCCGTTTGCCGAAACGGGAAGCGGAGCCTGAGCATTTTCCTTGGTGAAGAAACCCGAATTCGCGCTGTTGTAAAGAAGCATCACTGCGTTTCCGTTGGCAAAGCCGGTTCCGAGATTAAAGGAAACGAGCGTGCCGTCGGGAAGGACGACGCCGGTGTTGAAATAAAACGCCTTGTATTCCGCACCGCCGCTTGCCGCATTGATGGCTGCGTTGATGGTGTTATAGGTCTCGCCGCTTATAAGGGGCATGACCGAAAGGTTGACGTGTGTTGCACTGCCCTCGATATTTCCGCCGTAGGGGATGAAAAAGCTGCCGTTTGCACTGACAAATTCAACGTACTTGCCTGCGCCCTTAAGGGTCGCTATCTTGTCGAACACCTCGCGGCGAACCGATTTGCCGTCGGTTATATCGACCACAACGTCGGGAGCGTTCCAATTGATATCGTCAACGCCGATGGTTTCGTCGTCGGAGGGAGGGGGCGCGACGTTCTTGAACACTACCGAAACGGTGGTGGTGGAGGCAACGACGTTGCTTAAAGTATATTGATCGTTGGTAAGCTGGGTTACAACACCGCCGACACGGAATACGTCGACTGCGTAATCCTCGTCGGGAATAACGGTGATGGTGATGCTTTCGCCGGATTTAAGAATGATGCTTCCGCTCATTCCGCCGAAAACGGTTGTGGAGCCTGCAACGACCTTGCCGCCCATGCTTGCGTTGATCTGAACCACGCAGTCGGAAACGGGAGGCTTGTCGGATGCCTTGAAGGAAGCGGAAACCGTAGTGGGACCGCCGGGGATGAAGAAATAAACGTTGCCGACGGCGTCACGGCGAGGCTCGGAGATCTCAATCGTGCCGCTTGCCTCGTATCCCGAAGCTGGGGTGCCGAAAAGCTTATAGTTTACGTCCTTGGAAAGATAGATCGTTTTAACCAACGGCTCGTTGGGGTTGGAGTTGAAGATTTCGTCAACAGGACTGCTGTCCGCGGTTTTCTGTATCGTGATGGTACCGGGGCCGTTGATGGTAATGGTAACGGGAACGACACCGTAAAGGAAAACGATATCGGTATTACCCGAAATGACAAAGGTAATCGAAGGCTCGGTAACCGTTTGCGCCGCACCGTTAAGGGTAAGAGTGGCGGAAGCGGGATTGAAATCGCCGTCAACCGCAAAGTCAACCTTAACCTCATCGCCCGTCATAAGCTGTTTGGTGTTAAGGTCAATAACCTCACCGCCGACCGATACGGTATAACCGGTAGCGCCGAACGCGGTAACGGAAAGATTTGCGGGAATGGGAACAAGCTCGACCGTAACGGAGAGGGTGTAGGTAGCTCCCGCGGTAAGCGAATTGTATGTACCGCTGAATTTACCGTCAGCTTCGGTGAGCGATTGCATAAATTGCGCAACGCCGAAGCTGGCACCTGTAACCTTGAAGCCGTATTTCGGCTCAACGGTTATGTTAAGGCTTTCTGCGGAACCGAAATAGCCGTCGGCTTTTACTTCGCCGTTAAAGGAAACGCTCACCGCGTTTGCATCCGCGCCTTGGACGGTCACGTTGACCGTGTAAGCGTTGGGATCGGGCGCGCTCGTTTCGGGCTCGCTCGTTTCGGGCTCGCTCGTTTCGGGTTCGCTCGTTTCGGGATCACTCGATTCGGTGTTGCCCGATTCGGGATCGCTCGATTCCGTATTGCCTGTTTCGGGAGTCGAGCCTTCTGTTACAGCCGATGAATCCTCGTTCCCGACAGACGTATCGCCCTCGCCCTCCGCAAGCGCCAAAAGTGCAAAGGAGGTTATAGTTACAAGCAATGCAAGGAGCATCGCGGCAAATCTGTAGGTTTTTTTCATAGTTCCTCCGAGTAAAATGTTATTTGCGATTGACAATCGCCCGTCAATCTGTTATACTTTATCAATACTATATTATAACTATATTTTGCAAGATTGCAAGAGTTTAAAAGCAATATTAAATTATCGGAAAGAATTTTTTCATCGAAAGGACATATATTCAATGGCAGAAAAGAAATTTGTCGAGGAAATCACTCCTATGGAGGAGGATTTTGCTCAATGGTATACCGATATCGTTAAAAAAGCCGAAATGATCGAATACACTTCGGTCAAGGGCTGCCTTGTTATCCGTCCCTATGCTTATGCGGTATGGGAAAATATCCAGCGCATTCTTGATACCAAATTTAAGGAAACGGGACACGAAAACGTTTGTATGCCGATGTTCATTCCCGAAAGCCTGCTTCAAAAGGAAAAGGATCACGTTGAAGGCTTCGCGCCCGAGGTTGCTTGGGTAACTCACGGCGGCAGCGAGCCGTTGGAGGATCGCCTTTGCGTGCGTCCCACCAGCGAAACTCTCTTTTGCGAGCATTATTCGAATATCATTCACTCCTATCGCGACCTTCCCAAGCTTTATAATCAATGGGTAAGCGTTGTAAGATGGGAAAAGACGACCCGCCCCTTCCTTCGCACACGCGAATTCTTGTGGCAGGAGGGTCATACCATCCACGCGACCGCAGAGGAGGCGATTGCCGAAACCAAGCAAATGCTTAACATCTATGCGGATTTCTGCGAAAAGGAACTGGCAATGCCCGTAATTCGCGGTAAAAAGACCGAAAGCGATAAATTCGCGGGCGCTGAAGCAACCTATGCTATCGAAGCACTTATGCACGACGGCAAGGCGCTTCAGGCAGGCACCAGCCACTATTTCGGCGACGGCTTTGCAAAGGCGTTTGACATTACCTACACCAACAAAGAAAATAAAAAGGTTCACCCCTTCCAAACCTCTTGGGGCGTAACCACCCGTCTTATCGGTGCGATCATCATGACCCACGGTGACAACCGCGGTCTTGTTCTTCCTCCCGACGTTGCACCTATCCAAGCGGTCATTATTCCCATCGCACAGCATAAGGAAGGCGTTCTCGACCGTTGCCGTGAGCTTAAGGAAGAGCTCTTGAAGGCAGGCATTCGCGTTAAGCTTGATGAAAGCGATATGAGCGCGGGATGGAAATTCTCGGAATACGAAATGAAGGGCGTGCCCGTTCGTATCGAGCTCGGCCCGAGAGATATCGAAGCAGGCAATTGCGTTATCGCAACCCGTCACAACGGCGAAAAAACCGTTGCTTCGCTTGAAAACATCGGCGAAACCGTTAAGGAAGCTTTGGAAACCGTGCGTCAAGGTATGTTCGACAGAGCGATCGCAAACCGCGAAGCGCATACCTATCGCTGTGAATCTATCGAGGAAATCGCAAAAGCGCTCGAAGAAAACGGCGACGGCTTCGTTTATGCTCCCTGGTGCGGATGTGAAGAATGCGAGGATGAGGTTAAGGCAAAAGCAGGTGTCGGCTCGCGTTGTATCTATGACGTTGTTTCGGTCGAAGGCAAAAAGTGCGTTTGCTGCGGCAAGGATGCGATTCACAACGTAGTTTGGGCAAAGGCATATTGATTTAAGTTGCAAACCGAAGGATGCCCGTTATCCTTCGAGAATAAAATTCAAACAAGGAGAAAACATCATGAGAAGAACATTAAGTGCAATTCTTTCGTTGGCAATGGTTTTGTCGCTCTTTACGTTTTTGGGCGTTATGAACGTTGCCGCAGAAATCAAAGCTATCTCCAACACATCGCCTGCAATTACCGCAGACGTCGGCGATACCGTTGATTTTTCCGATTATTCCGTTGTTTTTGACGGCGACAGCTCTGCTACTGCCGACCTTACTTGGAAAAATAAAGCAGGCTCCGTTATCACCACACTTAAAATCGACGAAAAGGGTGTTGTTCCCGTAACCGCAACCAAGGGAAGCAAGAGCAAGACCATTTACGTCGTTTCGAAAGAAAAGGACGAAAGCGAATACGTTCTTTTTGAAACCGATTTTTCCAAATATTCAAGCATCTCTCAGCTTAAGAACGAGGGCTGGACGTTCCTTAACAGCGACAACCGTTATGCAATCAAGGACGGCGCGTTCGTTCTCGGTAATTATGATGACGGCTACGCAAGAGTTATTCTTCCCGAATGGCTCGGAGATTTCGGCGATTATGCTATTTCTACCGACCTTAAGATGCTCACCACCAAGGACACCGGCAGATGGGTCGGTCTCGTTTACCGTATCCAGAACGCAAACGGCAAATATTACCCCTATTATCACCTCTGCGCACGTGAAAACACCACTAACGGCGGTATTGAATTTACCGAAAGAACCAGCGGCGACGCTTGGAACGTAGTGCTTAAGAGCACCGGCGATATAGCCTCCCTTAAGAATAAGTATCAAAACTTTACCGTCAGAGCGATGGGCAAGAAGATCAGCCACGAAATCGACGGAACTCAGGTCGCTTATCTTACCGAAGACGTTATCAGCGTATCCAAGGCCGACGTAAGCGCGGCTCACTATGCAAAGGGTATGATCGGTCTTACCATGAACTACGGTACCGTAGCGTTCAAGAACATTAAGGTCACCGTTCAGGAAACCGTTCCCACAAAGGCTGAAAGAAAGCTTGACCTTATCAACAACGCGCGCGAAGAAATCAATCTCATCAACCCCATTGCAAACGTTGAGCGCGTTGCAAAAGCATCCGACCTTGCGGCTACTCCCGCGGGCAGTGTATTTGCTTATACAGACAAAAATTTCGACTTTGCTTCCTTTGTAAAGGGCTGCGTTGAAAATAAAAAGCTCGCTACCTATTATATCGAAACCGAAGCGGACGCTCAAAGATTCGTTACCGCAATGAACGCAAACAAATGCAAGGATGCAAACGTCATCTCTTCTGACAGCAAGGTTCTTGCATACATCCGTAAGGAAATCGTTACCGTAAGAACCGGCTTGTTTATCGATTCGGATATGAGCTATCACGATATCCGTAAGGCGGTTCGTTCGGCTCCCGCAACCTTCGTTGCATTTGACAGCGAAAGCGCACTCGACGCTCTTTCCAAGGAAGACATTATGGAGATCCAGGAATATGCGGTTGCGGTTTGGGTAATTTGCGACGAGGACGTTACCAACCTTGACGTTGTAAAGCTTGTTACCTACGGCATCAACGGTATCATTACCGATAACGCTGCGAATGTTGCCGCGCTCATCAACAAGCACTTTGTTGAAGACACAATGACCAGAACCCCCATCATCATCGGTCACCGCGGTAACCCCAGCCAGGCTCCCGAAAACACCCTTTCGGGCTTTATCAAGGCATATGAAAACGGTGCGGACGTATTTGAGGTTGACGTTGAAATTACCAAAGACGGCCACATCGTCATTATGCACGACAACACCATTAACCGTACTACCACCTATACCGGCACCAAGACCGTTAACCAAATGACTCTCGCAGAGATCAAGAAGGAATTCATTCTTGCAAAATCCGGCGATAAGAGCTCTGCAACTACCGAAAAGGTTCCCACTCTTAAAGAGGTTTGCGATTATTTTGCAGACAAGGATTGCAAGATCTTCGTAGAATTCAAGGGCAGTAACGCAAATAACGTTCCCGCAACGCTTAAGCTTCTCCAAGAATACGAAATGGCATACCTCGTTGACGTTATTTCGTTCAACGGCAACTTCCTCACCCAGACTCAGAAGGAATATCCCGGTATGTCCACCGGTTATCTCGTTTCCGGTCAGGATAACGGCAAGACTCCCGAGGATGCACTCGCTTCCATTTATACCTATCTCGTAACCGCACAGGGCGCTAACAGCACCATCAACCCCGCAAGCGGCATTATGGGCTCCAAGGGTAATTATGCGGCTAAGGTAGTTACCGACCGCGGTATCACCATCTGGCCCTGGACCTATAACTACGGCTCCAACAGCAGCGGCTTCTTCTCCGGCTGCGACGGCGTTACCACCGACGATGCTCAATGGGCACGTAATATGGCTAAGTATCTCAAGGCACCCGAAAACGTATCCATCGCAGTGGGTCAGCAGCTCGTTGCAGGCGCTACCGTGGTTGAATACGGCAATAACGAATATATCGCAGACGGCGCAAGCACCGTTGCAAGCGTTATCGAGGGCGAAGACGTTGCTACCGTTGTCAACGGCAAGCTTGTCGGTCTTAAGGAAGGCAAGGCAACCGTAATTCTCGGCTACCGCGCATCCACCCCCACCGGCGGCGTATATTACGTTTATACCGAACCCTTTGAGGTTACCGTTAAAACCGATAAGAATGCACTCAAGGACGTTATCGATGCGGCAAAGGCTGCAAAGCGCACCGATTATATCCCCGAAAATTACGAAAAGCTTGTTGCTGCTCTTGAGGCTGCAGAGGATGTTTATGCCAAGTCCTCCGCAACCGATGCAGAAATCGAAAGTGTATGCGCGGTTCTTTCCGAGCTTGTAAACAACGTTGTAAGCAAGGACGCTACCTCTCTCGGCGCTGATTACACCACCACCAAGCCTAACAGAAACGACGTTTACGATGACGACGGCAAGCGTCTTACCGACGGATCCAAGGGCTCGGTAAACGGCTCTGCTTATGCAGGCTGGAACAACACCGACATTGAGGTTATCGTTGACCTTGGCGAATTGAAGGACGTTAACAGCTTCACTGTTTACTCTGCATACGGATTCTGGGGCATCTCGGCGCTCAAGTCCGTAAACATCCAGATCTCCGCTGACGGCAAGACCTACACCGATCTTGGCGCGGCGACCAAGTATGAAAAGGGAACCAACGGCACTGCCGACAGCGCGACTGTACATCTTCTCGAGCATACGATCGTTACCGAGGATATCAAGAACATTCGTTATATCAAGTATACGATAGCTCGTATCGGTAATTTTGTTTGGATCGATGAGGTCGAAGCAACCCTTTCGTCCGGCGTGATCTTCACTCCCGGCGATATCAACGATGACGGCGAGATCGAAAAGTTCGACTATATCCTTGCTAAGCGCGCGGTTATGAAGACCTTCACTCTTGACGATGTTCAGAGCTTGGCGGCAGACGTTAATAACGACGGCAACGTTGATAAGTTTGACTATATCCTTATCAAGCGTCACGTAATGGGCACCTACAAGATCGGCTGATCTTAAAGAAAAAACCTAAAATAAATAAGAAGGGCGAGATCGATTCTCGCCCTTCTTTGCTTGTGAAAAGGAAATATATAAAAATGAAGAAGATCAGTTTTCGTTGTTGACCTCGAATTTATAACCGACGCCCCAAATGGTTTTAAGGCTCCATGCGTCGGAAGCGTTTTCAAGCTTTTCGCGAAGACGCTTGATGTGAACGTCAACCGTGCGGCTGTCGCCGAGATAGTCGAAGCCCCAAACTTTATCAAGCAGCTGATCGCGGGTGAAAACACGGTTGTAGTTAGAGGCAAGGAAGTAAATAAGCTCCAATTCTCTGGGCGGAAGGTCGATAGCCTTTCCGCGTATCTTGAGCTCGTACTTGCGAAGCGATATCTCGAGATTGTCAAACTTGATAAGCTCTCCGTCGGCGGTATCGTGCTTTGCATAACGGCGAAGCACTGCCTTGATGCGCGCAAAGACCTCTTTCATATCAAGGGGCTTTACAATGTAATCGTCCGCGCCGAGCTCAAGCCCCAAAACCTTGTCGATGGTTTCGCCCTTTGCGGAGATCATGATTATCGGCTTGGAGGATTGCTCGCGTATTTCGCGGCAGATCTGCCAACCGTCCTTTTTGGGAAGCATAATATCGAGCAGAACAAGATCGGGCTCGTACAAACGGAAGGTGGCCATCGCTTCAACGCCGTCGTTGGCAGTGCGGACCTCATAGCCTTCTTTTTCAAGGTACATGCGAAGCAGATCGCAGATGTTTATATCGTCGTCGATGACCAATATTTTGGTTGCCATAGCAAATTCTCCTTATAATTAACAAATGTAATTTAAACGAAACTGTTGTTTCTGACTAAGATATACCACAAAAACGCTTGAATGTCAAGGTGTTTTGAAAAAACGTATATAATTTAAGTTAAATTTTTGCAAAACATAAATATTACAGAAAATTACATATTGCATATTACAAACAAATGTAGTATACTATCTTGTATAAATAATGCCTTAAAAGCGTTATTCAGAGGAGAAACAGCTACTTATGAAACTTGGAATAGTCGGTCTGCCCAACGTAGGCAAAAGCACGCTTTTCAATGCGTTGACAAAGGCAGGCGCAGAAAGTGCGAACTATGCGTTTTGCACGATCGATCCCAACGTCGGCATCGTTCCCGTGCCTGATGAACGTCTTGATCGCTTGGCAGAGCTTTACAACCCCAAAAAGGTGACTCACGCTACAGTCGAATTCGTTGATATCGCGGGACTTGTAAAGGGCGCGGCAAACGGCGAAGGTCTTGGAAATAAATTCCTTTCTCACATCCGTGAGGTCGATGCTATCGTTCACGTTGTTCGATGCTTCGGCGGAAGCAAAATCATTCACGTTGAGGATTCTGTCGATCCTGCGCGTGACGTTGAAACGATAAATACCGAGCTTATCCTTTCGGATATCGAAATGCTCGAACGGCAGATCGATAAGCTTACCAAGCAGGGAAAGGGCGATAAAAGCGCGCTTGCCGATGCCGAGGTGCTTAAAAGAGTTTGCGCGGAATTGACAAAGGGCGTTTGCGCGAGAAACGTTTCGCTTAGCGAAAGCGAAGCGGAGCTGCTCAAAACCGTTCCTCTTCTTTCGGGTAAGCCCGTTATTTACTGTGCAAACGTTTCGGAGGATGATCTGGCACGTCCCGACGAGGAAAACGAATATTTCAACGCTCTCAAAAAGGCGATCGAAGGCGAAGATGCCGAAATAATTTCGGTCTGTGCCGAAACCGAGGCTGCGCTCGGCGATCTTGATGAGGAAGAGCAACAGGCATATCTTGAGGATCTCGGAGTTGCCGAAACCGGCTTGGATAAGCTTATCAAGGCGTCCTATGCTTTGCTCGGACTGATCTCGTTCCTCACCGCAGGCGAACCCGAGGTTCGCGCATGGACTATTAAAAAAGGAACCAAGGCGCCCGGCGCCGCAGGTAAGATCCACACCGACTTTGAACGCGGATTCATCCGTGCAGAGGTCGTGGCTTATGAATCGCTTATCGAAAAGGGCTCGCTTTCCGCTTGTAAGGAAGCAGGTCTGGTACGAAGCGAAGGCAAGGAATACGTTATGAACGACGGCGACGTTGTTCTGTTCCGTTTTAACGTTTGATTAAATAGAAATATTTAATAGATTCTTAATCAGAAAGGAAAAAACCATGAAAAAACTTTTTGCGTGTATCATAGCGCTTCTTATGCTCGTTCCGCTTATGGCTGCTTGCGAAGAAACGGGTGATACCTCCACCACTTCCGGAACCTTTTCCAATACGACTTCCGATTCTTCCGAAACAGAACTTCCCGAAGTAGAAGTTCAGGATATGAACGGTAGAGAATTCAACGTTCTTTGTTACGACTGGGGTGCAGGTTCCGCATCTATTCTCGGTTATACCGGCGAAATTATGTATGACGAAGAAAATCCCACTGCGGTTGACGAAGCTAAAAAACTCGTTGTGGACAAGATCGAATCCGAATACAACTGCACCATCAACGGTGAAAAGACCAATACCGTTTCGATCTCTGCTACCCTCAAGAATCAGGTAACCTCCGGTCTTCACTTCTACGACATTGTTTTCGAGTCCATCAGCTCCGCTGCTGCAATGGTTCCCGATGGAATCCTTCTCGATCTCAATACCGTTGAAAACATCGACCTTTCCGATCCTTGGTGGGACCAGAACGCTGTTAAGGACCTTTCTATTGCAAATAAGGTATACTTTGCATGCGGCGATATCAATACCTATGACGACCAGGGTACCTGGTGCATGCTCTTCAACAAGACCTTGAAGAACAAGCTCAATATCGAAGAGGATTTCTATCAGCTCGTTCGCGATAACCAGTGGACCTTTGACAAGTTCAAGGAAATCTGTAAGAGAGGCTACACCTCCGATACCAGCGGCGACGGCGTTCTCGACGAAAAGGATACCTGGGCATTCGGTACCGAACGCTACAACATCTACGTTCACGTTCTTGCTGCAGGTCAGAAGATCTCCAAGAAGGACGAAAATGACCTTCCCTTCCTTACCGTAAGCGAAGAACCCCAAGCAACCTATACCATTCTTGCCGATATTCTCGAATTCTATAACGACGAACAGACCGTTATGGTAGCAAATACCCCCAAGTATGAAAGCAAGGGTTTCCCCAACGTATGGGAAGCGACCGTACACCCTGCATTTATCGAAGGCAGAGAATTGTTCTATATGTGCGGCCTTATCAATTCTGCATCCTTCCGCGTAATGGAAGATGAATTCGGTATTCTTCCTATTCCTAAGTATTACGATACTCAGGACAGATACTATCACACCGTTTCGGTTGGTAACTCTTCGTGTATGACTATTCCCGAAGGTACTACCGACGTTGCACAGGTAGGTCTTATCGTTTCTGCTATCGCAAGAGAATCCAAGCTTCTCGTTACCCCCGCATACTATGACGTTCAGCTTAAATACCGCGATTCCCGTGACGACGAATCCGGCGAAATGCTCGACCTTATCTTTGCTACCCGTACCTTTGATATTGCAAACGCTTACAACTGGGGCGGTATCCGCGATCAGTACACCAATATAAGCCAAAGCGATATCGCATCTCGTTTCGATAGAGTTATCGGCACCGTTGAGCTTGCAATGGAGGCATTTGTAAGTAAGATTACCGACGAAAAATAATTCGCGGATGCAGCAGAGCAAGCTTTGATAAAAGAAAAGAGTACTCGTGATGAAAAAAACAATTGCTTTAATGTTGTTGCTCGCTATGCTCGTAATGAGCTTTGCGGCTTGTGAGGATTCGGATGGCTCCTCCGATCAGTCTGACGCCGGCGTGTCGGAAAACGTTTCGGACGGTGATGAAATCAAAACCGCGGTCAAGGATCTCGGCGGCAGAGAAATAAACGTGCTTTGCCACGATTTCGCAACCGGTCTTCAATACCTTTTCGGTTACAGCGGCGAAATTATGTACGCTGAAGAAAATCCTTCTGCAGTTGACGAAGCTAAAAAGCGCGTTGTGGATTATGTTGAAAATACATACAACTGCAAGATCAACGGTGAGTTGACAACCGCTGTTGGCGGTGGCGAATCCGTTGAGGACAAGGTCAAGAATCAGGTAACTGCAGGTCTTCATTTCTACGATATCGTGTTTGATACCCTCGGCAGAGCGCCCGTTCTCGCTTCGGACGATATGCTCCTCGATCTCAATTCCGTTCCCAACATAGATCTTTCCGATCCTTGGTGGGATCAGAATGCCGTGAAGGATCTTTCGATCGACGGCAAGGTCTATTTCATAAACGGCGATATCAATACCTATGACGATCAAGGCACCTGGGTCATAATGTTTAATAAAAACCTTAAGACCAAGCTCGGCATCGAAGAGGATTTTTATCAGCTCGTGCGAGACAACAAATGGACGTACGATAAGTTTGCCGAGATCTGCAAGGGCGAAATTACCGCAGACACCACCGGCGACGGAGTTCTCGACGATTTGGATACTTGGGCGTTCGGTACGGAATGCTATAACATTTATATCCAACTCGCGGGCGCGGGCTTGAAGATAGCCGAAAAGGATGAAAACGACATTCCCTATCTTACGGTCAGCGAAGCCACCGAAGAAACCTACGCTATCCTCGGCAATATTCTTGACTTGTATAACCGTAACGATACCGTTATGGTTGCCGAAAATTACAGATACAAGAATTATCCCAACGTATACGAAGGCACTGTTCACAAGGCATTCCTTGAGGGCAGAGAGCTGTTCTATATGTGCGGTCTTATGAACGGACCGAGCTTCCGTACGATGGAGGATGAATTCGGTATCCTTCCCATTCCCAAGTACTATGAAAGTCAGGACAGATATTATCACACTATCTCTACGTACAATTCTACAGTACTTATGATTCCCGAAGGAACTCCCGAAATTGCTGACCTCGGTCTTGTGATCTCTGCTATTGCAGAACAGTCTAAGCGTTACGTTACCCCCGCGTATTACGATATTCAGCTTAAATACCGTGATTCGCGTGATGATGAATCGGGCGAAATGCTTGACCTCATCTTTGCATCGCGTACCTTTGACCTTGGTTGCTGCTATAACTGGGCGGACATCCGTGCTCAGTATATGGATCTGAACGCAGGCACGATAGTTTCGCGCTTTGATGCGATCATTCCCGTTGCGGAAATGCAAATAGAAGCATTTTTGCAAAAACTTCAGACTAAGGACTAATATTTTTGATTCATGGCGGTGTAACAGTTTTGTGTTGCACCGCTCTGTAATCGATTGAAGCTGTCTTTTACAGCAAATACGGTTTAACTCTTAAAAAGAAAGGCATTACCATGAAAAAGACAATCGCAACTGTATTACTGCTTGCAATGTTTGTTTTTTGTTTTGCGGCGTGTGAGGAAAGCACCGATACATCGTCCTCCGCTTCCGGCAACGAACAAACAAATACAAGCGACGTAAGCACCGACATACAGCTTGAGGTCAAAGATCTCGGCGGCAGAGAGATCAACATTCTTTGCTATAATTTCGGTGCGGGTTCTTCTTCGATTCTCGGCTATACCGGCGAAGTTATGTATGATGAGGAAAATCCCAGTGCTGTTGACGAAGCCAAAAAGCTCGTTGTAGAAAAGATCGAATCAGACTACAACGTTAAGATCAACGGTGAATTGACTCAGATGGATCAATACACCAACAGCATCATTAAAAATCAGGTAACCTCCGGTCTTCACTATTACGACATTGTATTTGACTCGCTTAACTCTGCGGCGGCAATGGCGACCGAAGACCTTCAAATGGACCTTTCCGCTATTTCGACCATCGACCTTTCTCACCCTTGGTGGGACCAGAACGCAGTTAAGGACCTTTCTATCAACAACAAGCTCTTCTTTGTTTGCGGTGATATCAACACCTATGACGATCAGGGTACCTTCTGCTTGCTCTTCAACAAGACCTTGAAGAAGAGGCTCGGCATTGATGAAGATTTTTATCAGCTCGTTCGCGATAACAAGTGGACCATGGATAAATTCGAAGAGATCTGCAAGAACAACGTAACCTTCGATTCCACCGGTGACAATGTTCTTGACGAAAACGATACCTGGGCACTCGGTACCGAAAGATATAACATTTTCATTCAGCTTATCGGCGCAGGTCAGCGTATTTCTACCAAGGACAGCAACGATCTGCCTTATCTCGTGCTTTCCGAAAGCAAGGAAGCTACCTTTAAGGTTCTTCAGGATATCCTTGAATTCTACAATGACGAACAGACCGTTATGGTAGCGAATACTCCGAAGTATGAAAACAAGGGCTACAATAACGTTTGGGAAGCAACCGTTCACAAGGCATTCATCGAAGGCAGAGAATTGTTCTATATGTGCGGACTTTTCAATGCTGCATCCTTCCGCGTAATGGAAGATGAATTCGGTATTCTTCCTATTCCCAAATATAACGAAACACAAGACAGATATTACCACACCGTACAGTCGGGACATAACACCGTTATGCATATTCCTACCACTACCCCCAACGTAGAAGATCTCGGTCTTGTAATTTCTGCACTCGCGAAGGAATCCAAGCGCCTTGTTACCCCTGCATACTATGACGTACAGCTTAAGTACCGCGATTCCCGCGATGATGAATCGGGCGAAATGCTTGACCTCATCTTCGCATCGCGTACCTTTGACGTTGCCGACGCTTATAACTGGGGCGGTATCCGCGAACAGTATGTATCTATGAGCCAAAGCGACATCGCATCTCGTTTCGACGGTATGCTTTCTGCAGCAAATCTCGCAATGGAAAGCTTCGTTGAAAAGATGACGGACGAAAAATAACCCTTTAGTTGACTTTACCCTCGGGAACGTGATATATTGACCACGTTCCCGATTTTTTGAGAAATCCCAGTAGCTACGCATATTCCTGTAAATAATTCTTGAAAGGAATAAATATATGAAAAGATTTTCAAAACTGTTGACCCTTATTCTTGCGGTTGCAATGCTTGTCACGGCGCTTTCGATACCTGTATCGGCTAAGCATACTACGATCAAGGCCGACGGCATCGATGCGGTCCGTAACGGCGGCAATCTTATAATCTACACCCCGAACATGGGCGATACGACCGGTACCAACGAATGGGGCTATGAGGTCATCATCGAAGATAACGTTGCGGTTAAATACAACAAAGGCAACAGCGCCATTCCCAAAAACGGCTTTGTTCTTTCGGGCCACGACGAGTCGAGCGAAGGCACGCAAAAGAACATGGGCACTTGGATCAAGGAAAACATTGCAATCGGCGATTACGTTTACTATACGTCCGACGGCGTGGTAACCGTTTCCGACAAGCCGATATCCGAAACCGTTTTTTATGATCTTACCCAACCGATCCACGGCGTTAATGCTGTTCGCGGCACGAATCAAATTGTAATCTACAACAAGCTCGGCACAAAAACCGGTACTAATACTTGGGGCTACGAGATCGTTTGTACGGGCGGTGTCGTAACCGCTATGGGCGGCAACGATAACCAAGTTCCCAAGGAAAAGGGAAGCTTTGTTGTTTCGGGACACGGCGATGCGGTAAACTGGCTTCAATTTAATGTTAAGCTCGGTATGACGGTAAGCTATGACGAAAGCAAAAAAACCGTAAGCTTCGCGTATGACGAAAATGCTGTTATGAGAGGTATGGAGATGCTTGTTCCCGAGCTCGAGGAAAAGTTCGAGGCGGCAAAGGCAAGATATGACCAAATCGATTACAGCGCGGTTGAGAAAGCGATAAAAGAGCTTGATTCGTACATTTCTTCGGCAATAAAGTCCTATAAAAACGATAAGGACGACGTAAAGATCTCAAACGCACGTCTTGAAGCGGAAGCAAAGGCAACCGATATCGAGTTTCTTATTTCCGAAAGCAGAACGGTTCAGTACCGCGGCGCTTGGATAAGACCTACCGAAACCTCTGCCGCAAAGGTTGAAGAAACCGTTCAGAAGCTTTACGATAACGGCATTAATATGATCTGCATCGAAACGCTTTACGATTGCACGATGATAATGCCGATGCCTAAGGGCAGTCTTTTTGAAACCAACCCCAAATTCCGTAGCTTTGACCTTTTGAAGGCATATATCGATGCGTGCCATAAGCGTGAAATGGAGCTTCACCTTTGGATGCCCATTTACTATGTGGGCGATTCGAGCTCGCAAAACCTTCGTTACTCGCTCGGTAAGAAAAAGCCCGAATGGCTTTCGATTTCCAATACAGGCAAATATTCCTATCAGTTAAGACCCGAAACAGATGGATTGATGATGCTCGATCCTTCCAACGAGGAAGCAAGCAATTATTTGCTTAACACCTATAAATACATACTCGAAACCTATGATGTCGACGGCTTCCAGCTCGACTATATCCGTTATTACGACCGCGGTGTAGATTACGATATGGGCTACACCAAAGAAGCTCTCGATGCTTTCGAGGAAAAATACGGTGTTCGTCCCAAGTATGACCAAAATGCAAGCTATTGGAATAATTGGGTACAGTTCCGTTGCAATTATATAAACACCTTTGTTTCGCGCGTGAGAAAGCTTATCGACGAAACCCGCCCCGGCGTGCTTTTGGGCGCAGACGTTGTTGCCGATCCGGGCGATAGCGTCAGCCATAACTATCAGAACTATTACAACTGGCTCGAAAACGGTTGGCTCGACGTTCTTTTCCCGATGGCATACGGCTACGGATACGAGGATGATATTGTTGAGCAAAACGACCGTTGCGGCGATAAAGCATTTCTTGCTGTAGGTCTCGGTTCGTTTATGACCGAGCTCGGACCTATCGATATGCAGGTTCAGGCGTCGTATGATAATCAGGTCAACACAGACGGCTCGGTATTCTTCGAGGCATCGGCTTACCTCAAGGAGCTCACCGGCGAGTCTCTTTTGAAGGGCGTTTATCGCAACAAGGCAATAACCCCCACCTTTGACATCGAAAAGGGTGCAAAGGCGCAAATCGAATATGCAAAGAGCAGAATTAACGAAATAATTCTTCCTTTGGGCGGTGTTTCCGCCGACGAAGGCGCTAAGATAGTTGCGGCGCTTGACGAATTGGCGGCAACCTGCACGGCAGAAGAATTCAGCACCGAAAAATATAACGCTGTCAAGACCGCTATCGAGGGCTCGAAGGCGAAGGATGCGGCTAAAACAAGAATGCTTACCGACCTTAAATATTCGGTAAAGGGCTACACCGTTCTTAATAAAGAGCTTGACCTTTCCGCAGTTCCCGAGCTTCCCGATGAGCCCGACTACAGCGTTGATGAAAGCACACCCGACGAAAGCAAACCCAACGAAAACGACGCGGCAAGCGCGGATGATTCCAATGCTGATGAATCGACCGATACCGTTGAAAGCGATGCAGATACCACCGAAACCGAAGACGGCGATACCGTAATCATTATCGTTTCTGTCATTGTTGTAATCGCAATCGCGGTTGTGGTAATAGTCTTGCTTAAAAAGAAGGGTAAAAAATAATATGTTAAAGAGAACACTTTGCCTGTTGCTTTGTATAGCAACGACCTTGTGTTTCCCGACTTTCACAGTATCTGCAGACACATCCTACACACAGGATGTGTCTTCGGTTAACGGGACAAGGTATACCGATTACTTGGTAGTTTACACCTCGGCATACGGAAGCAACACGAAAACGAATATCTACGGTTACGAGGTCACCGTCGAAAACGGAACCGTTACCTCGGTCGGCGGTAACAGCAGTGACATTCCCGTCGGAAATAACAGCTTCGTAGTTTCCGGTCACGGAACTATGAGAGATTGGCTTGTCGAAACGGTTATTCCCGGCATGAAGGTCACCTTTAATAAAACTGCAAAAACAATAACCTTTACAAAGGATTCCTCGACAATGCTTTACGCATTGAACGTTGCGGCAGAAAAGGCAAGAACCGCAAGGCAATATGCAATCGACGCTTGTCTTATTTATGATTCGTCTGCAGATGCAAAATTAGCCGCTGCCGAGGAAAAATTAAAGACTGCCGATAAATTAAGCGAAACAGAAAAGAATAAGCTTGTTGATGAGTTTACAAATATCGCATATCTTTTCCGAGAACGCGAGGTTGCCGAATACCGCGGTGTTTGGCTTCGTCCCACTCAAAAGAATATGTCGCAGGTAAGAAGCTACGTCAAGCAGTGTTACGATGCAGGCATAAATATGATCTCTATCGAAACGATGTATGGCGGTACGGTGATCTATAATGTACCGAAGGGAAGTCTTTTCGAGCAGAATCCGATTTTTAACGGCTTTGACGTGTTGAAGGCTTTCACCGAGGTCTGTCACGAATACGGAATCGAGCTTCATTGCTGGATGCCGGTATTCTACGGCTGTAACACCTCGGGCGAAAACTATTTCCGTTCGCCCGTAGCGAAAAAGCCCGAATGGCGGCTTATGACGAATAACGGCTCGCCGATTTACACCTATGAAAGCACGGGCGCCGTATTCCTTAACCCCGCAAACGATGAGGTTCAGGATTTTCTTGCCGAAAGCTTTACTTATATCCTCGAAACCTATGATATCGACGGCTTCCAGCTTGACTATATCCGTTACCGCGACAGATATGACGTTGACGATTACGGATACGACAGCATTACCATCGGTAAGTTTAAAAAGGCATACCCCAAATATGCAAACAGCAATATAACCTTCAACATGAATGCAAATTATTGGAACGATTGGGTCGATTTCCGCGTTTCTCAGGTAACGAAATTCGTTGAGCGTATGCGCGATATCGTCGATTCCGTTGCTCCCGACGTTGTGCTTTCCGCAGACGTTGGCGTTGCTATCGAGCAATCCTATACAACGATTTATCAAGACAGTATTTCTTGGCTTGAAGACGGCTTGCTTGATATGATACACCCTATGGCTTACGGGTCGGGATATTCCTATTTTGCCGAGCGTTACATTGAAGCGGCAGGCGAAAAATGCGCCGTTGTCCCCGGACTTGGCATTTATATGGACGAATTTGACGGCGACGATATGGCTTTCCAAGCCGACGAAATGAATCTCGTAGGCTGTAACGGCGTTGTGTATTTCCAAACCGCGCAATATTTCGGTAAGGGTGCAAATAAGGTGCTTTCAAGCACGCTTTATACCGAGCCGACTCTTGCGCCTGCTTTGGATAACGTAAAAACGCTCAACGCAGTCCTCGGCAGATTTATCGACCGTGTCGAACTTGCACAGGGTAAGGGCTTAGTTACAAAAAGCAATGCGGATAAACTTATTTCTCTTGCAAACGGTGCGATTTCAAACGGAAGCAAAAATGCCTCCAGCGCACTCGGAACGCTTAAGGAGATCGAGTCCGAATTGAAGGCGGTAAGCAAGACCGATCTGAAAAACCGACTTATGCTCGATATACAAAACGCAAAATTTGCGTGCTACCGCGATGAAAATCCCTTTATCCTCGGTGACGTGAACAATGACGGAACGATCGATAAATACGATTACATCCTCGTAAAGCGCGCTGTTATGAAAACGATCGAGCTGAATAACGTGCAATCGCTTTCCGCCGACGTAAACGGCAAGGATGGCGTCGAAAAATACGATTATATCATCATCAAGCGTCATGTTATGAAAACGATTACAATATAACAAAAAATTCCTCGGAAAGGCTCCGAGGAATTTTTTAATGCTGTTTTGCGGGTGAAAATGAATCAAGTATAATCAAAACCGAATCCCAATCGCTTGCGGGAAACACAAGCGTATACATTGTGTTTTCAAGCCTGACGTAAGCGGTATAACCGGTTATGCCGCCGCTGTTTCTCGAAAGGGTGTAAACAAACGTTAACTCAAGCCCGTCTGTGGTTGCCGTTTCATAAGTGTAGCCCATGGGCATATAGCTTCCTTTGGCAGGAGATGCGGTGATGCTCCATGTTTTTCTATTATCGTCCTTAAGTTTATAGACGAAATAGGCTTTTTCGTTTCGTTTGACGGTCACGGAAAAGGGATGCACACCTTCGGGCAGACGCGACGGATAATAGTAGTCGCTCAGCTCGCTTTCGAAAAGCTTTTCGGCTGTTTCATAGGCTTTCGGTGCTTTGTCAAAGTGCTCGAAAAATATAGTTTCGGTAGGGCGGGGCTTGCTTTCTTCCGGTTTCTCTTCATAAAAGATAGTCTTTATGTGTTCAACAAAATTCGGACTGAAAGCCGAAACGGTAATAAACGAAAAGACAACCAAACTGAAAACCGCAATCATCGCTGCAGAAATTCTGCGAAAAAAACATTTGCGAAAGGCTCTTTTGTTTTTTACGAGCATTCCGTTTAATTTGGAATAAACGCTTTCTGTGATTTTTTCGCATTCCGTCGAAGGGCATAGACCCGTAACACCCGTGCAAAAATGCAAAATATCGTCGTCTACGGGATTTCCTTTTTCCAATTCGTCGCACAAATAGCTGAAAAGCTCGTTCTTTTCATAGTCTGTCAGTGAATCAAGCGCGACCTTTCGGTCAAGCAGCGCTTTGTACATCAAAGTAATATCATTCATCATTCGTTTGCCCCCTTTCTAAAGTTTCCCCGAATAAATGGCATCGCTTATCTTTTTCCTTATGTAATAAAGAGTAAAGCGAACGGCATCTTCGGATTTGTTCAGTTTTTTGGAAATTTCGAGATTGCTCATCTTGTCCGCTACGCTCATTCGAAGGATCGTTCGTTCGTTTTCATTAAGTGTGCCGATAAGCTTTTCCTTTACTCCCTCTTTTTTCCATTGACAGTAGAGAATGTCGTTAATAACGTGTTCTTCTATATCAAGCGGGTAGAAAATATCTTCGCTTAAAGGGGTGTTGTGTTTAGAATCGTAACTAACGTTTCGTATATGCTTTAAGCAAATATATTTCGCTGTTTTTAAAAGCCATGCTCTTGGATTTTCGTGCTCCATAACCTTGTCAATGCACAAGCAAAGAGTAAGAAACAAATTGCCGAGACAGTCATCTGCTGCGGAAGGGTCTATATTACGAAGAATTTCGCAAATTCTTTTTGCGAGTATATCGTAATTGTCGCAGAAAAGCGTTTCGGCAAATTTTTTCTGCGTCGTATCAAGCGGCTTGCCGTTTTCGCTTTTCGGCATACTGCATCCCCCCTCATTTTTAAATACCGTTAACTGTAGTTTTGAAGAAAAATATTTTGAAATTGTAAAGTTTGAAAAAATTTTCTTCAAAAGTCGCCAAATCGGTATTTGCTTTATGAAGACAAAAGTTTTCAAAAAAAATAAAAGGAGAAACATTTATGAAACACACAAAAATATGGCTTGCCTTTGCGTTGGCATTTTTGCTTAGCTTGTCGTTTACAGCCGCTTTTGCCGTTGCTGCGGAGGGCGGAATTGAAGTTTCGGTCATTCCTCAAGCAACCGAAGGCGCGGCAACCGAGGCTATGGACGCTGTTCCTGCTGAAAAAGCTGAGCCCGAAGCAGTTCCCGAAGCTGAGCCCGAAGCAGAACCCGAAGCAGAGGCGGTTCCCGAAACAGGTGACGTTGGTATCGAAGCCGACAATGATATTTCGGTAAACGTTGAAAGTAAGCTTTTCGGTGAGGAAAGAGTTTTGCTTGTCACCGCAACGAACGATAATGACGCCGTTAATTACAGCATCGTTATAAAGGTTACCTATTACGGTGCGAACGGCGAAGCGGTGAAGAGCGAAAGCAAGAGCTTCGAGCAGTTGAGAAAAGGATATAACAAGAATTTCGTTTTCCGCCCCGGTTTTGACTTTGTTGACTATCTTATCGAGATCGAAAAGACGGTTTATGAAGGCGATTGCTGGAAAACGACGGTAGATGCAGATTTTGGTTATACTTATGTCTGGGTATACGGCGACGGCAGAGATACCAGAGTTCGTCAGCACGTTTTGGTTACCTCCCACAGCGAAGAATCGCTTGTAGTTGACGATTTCGTTGTAGTTGTATTCGACGAATACGGCGAGATATTCGATATCTATTACCGCGCAGGCTGTTGGATAAACCCCCTCGACGTTCAATACAAGCACTTTGAAAGAGAAATGACCGTTCCCGATTCTATGGTATCCTTCGAGGGCTATGACGTAAAAGTCAAGCTCGGCGGTGCATTTATCGAATATGATATAATCGCTCCCGAGGAACTGCCCGATTACGATTATCTTATCAGCAACGGCTATATCGACCCTGTAACGGGCGCATATCGCAACTGAATAAAAAACACACTCATACTTTCTGTAAAAAAGGAGCAGTCTGTTCAGACTGCTCCTTTCAGCTTGCAGACAAAGTCTGCAAGCTGAAGCAGACTGAGAGAAATGAGGCTGTTTTTAACGAAAAGCGAGCGTAGACTTACAAAGGTAAGGTAGTCGAGCTTTTCGTTAAAATCCTTGAAAATACAATAAAAATTTAAAATTCCTTATAAAAAAACAAGAGTTCTTGCGAAAGCAAAAGAAAGAACTCTTTTTGTTGTTTTTCCTTTCAAGGGTGTAAACAGACCATTTGTCTTCGGTCTGAAAGGAGCAGTCTGTTTCGGACTGTTCCTTTTCATATTTCGGACGGGCTGTGCATAGAATCAAAACAAAAACGGAGATGGTTGTAATAAAAAACAGGGCGGGTGTTTTAATAAAGGGCGCGGCGGCAATGACCGTCTTTTCGCTTATCGCAAAGCTGTTGGGAGTGTTTTTGCGGCTCTTTCTTTCATCACGTATCGGAAGCGAGGGCATGGGGCTTTATCAGCTCATAATGAGCGTTTACGTTATGTTTTCGACCTTCGCAACGGGGGGCTTTACACTTTCGGTGTCGCGTCTTGTTGCCGAAAAGGATCAAAGAAGCGAAGGCGATGCAATGCTTCTTATGAAAAACAGCCTTCTCGCATCTGCGATAATAAGCATAGCGGCGACCGCATTGATGCTTTTCGGAGCCGATTTTATTGCGATGACCTTTTTAAGCGACGCGCGTTGCGCTTCACCGCTTCGCATTCTTGCGTTGAGTATGCCGTTTATGGCGTTTTCGGGATGCTTCAAGGGTTGGTTAATTGCCAAACAGCGCGTTGGGATAAGAAGCTCGTCGACGCTTTTCGAGCAGGTGATAAAAATCGCGGTGATCGCACTTTTTCTGAACGTAGTAATGGCAGGCGCGACCGATATCGGAGATCTTTGCCGAGGTATCGTTATCGGAGTCACTCTTTCAGAGGTTGCTTCTTTTACATATCTTTTCTTGTTTTACGTTTTTCCGAGACGCAAAAGGGGGCTCAAAAGCACGCCGACCGAAACAAAACGCGACAGTATGCGCTCGCTTATGTCGGTAACTGTTCCGGTATCGCTTTCGGTTTATCTGACAAGTGTTTTGCATACGGTTGAAACTCTGCTTATCCCTTACGTTTTCGAAAGCTATTCGGGTGACCGCGGCGAAGCGCTTTCAAAATTCGGAATGATACGCGGAATGGTAATTCCGATACTGTTCTTTCCGTTTGCCTTTCTGTCGAGTATGGTGGCGGTGTTTACCCCCGAAATAAGCCGCTTGAATATGCTGTCCGACCGAAAACCGCTTAACGCAAGGATAGCCTCGTTAATGTCCTTCGTTTCGATACTTTCGGTTGCTGTCGGCGGATTGTTTTTCTTCCTGCCGAACGAGCTCGGCGAGGCATTTTACCCGAACGAAAGTACCGAATACGCAATAAGGGTGCTTTCGCTCGTGACACCTTTTATGTATGTGGAGACGGTTTGTGACGGACTTTTGAAGGCGATAGGTGAGCAGATGAAAACGCTTAAATATCAGCTTTTGAATTCGGCATTGCGCGTCATTCTTATACTTTTTCTCGTTTCGCGCACTGGCGATAGGGGATATTTGGTCTTGCTTGCGGTATCAAACACATTCAGTTATTTTCTTTGCCGCAGACGGCTTTACAAGGCAACGGGTGTCGCGCCGAGATTGTTACCCGACGTTGTCTTTCCGTTGATCTGCGCCGTTGCGGGCGGTTTTTCGGCGAGAATCGTGCTCGATCTTCTTGCAATCGGATCGGAAGCGGCAGCAGCCTCGGCAGGCACTGCGGTTTATATCGGCGTTTTTGCGTTGTTTATGATGCTTTTCGCGTTTGAGCGAATCAAAAACACTTATAATAGGCTGCGCGGATGAACAGAAATGCAATCGATTCGCTTTTTCGTTATCTTCCGCTGAGGATAAACCGCGCGCTGAACGCTCTGCCCGTTGATATTTTGTCATCTGCAAACGAAATACGTCTGCGGAAAAATGCTCCGCTATCGCTTACCGTAGAGACGAAGAATATTACCGTCGATCCGTTTGGCAGAGTATGCAGTTTAAAAAGCGCGATGCGGGTTACCGAATCAGAGCTTTTTGAATGTGTCGAAAGGCTGACAGACGGCTCGGTATATACCTACGATGAATACCTGAAAAAGGGATTTATACCGCTTGAAAACGGCGGTAGGGCGGGTGTTTGCGGCATTGCCTCGCCCTCGGGTAATTGGAGCGCTGTTAACAGCATAAGTCTGAGGGTAAGCCGTTTTATTCCCAAGGCAGCAGAGAGCTTGATAAGGCTTTTCGCAAAGGACGGCATAAAAAGCACGCTCGTTTGTGCACCTCCCGCAATGGGCAAGACGACCTTTTTAAAAAGTGCCGCATATATGCTTGCGAACGGTATCGGCATAGCTCCGACACGGGTGGGCATCGCAGACGAGAGGGGCGAGCTTTTTTCGGGTATTAACGATAACGGCTTGATAGATCCCTGTGTGTTTCTGCCCAAGCCGCAAGGCATCGAGCTTTTAACGCGCGTGATGTCACCCGAGGTCATAATCTGCGACGAAATCGGTGCGAACGAGGTGGATGCGGTCATCGAGGCGCAAAACTGCGGCGTTTCGCTTATTGCATCGGCGCATTGCGAAAATATCCGAGAGCTTTTGCAGCGTGGCAGGCTGAAGAGTCTGGCGGACAAACGCATTTTCACTTTGTGTGCGGTGCTTGGATTCGATGGCGGCTTTTGTTGCTCGGTGCATAAAACGGAGGAGCTTTTATGAATTGGCTCGGTGCGTTATTGACCGTTATTTCATCGTATATTTGCGGAGCAATGCTTGCGAACGGTGAAAGTGAAAGGCTTATTGCTTTTGATTCGCTGATACGGCTTTTGACTTATATGCGCCGCCGAATTTCGACCGAAAGGCTACCGCTTTACCGAATATTTTCGGATTTCGAGGACGGTTATCTTGAAGAGATCGGATTTTTAAAAGGCTTGCGCACAAGTCGGCGCGGCTTGGATTTGCTTTGGCAAAACGCGTCAAAGCTTTTGCATACAGATTCTGAAACGCTTGACGAGCTTATGCATTTCGGCGAAAGCCTCGGCGCCTTACCGTTGGACGAGCAAATAAAACGTATCGACACCTTGACCGCATTTTTGACCGAAAAACGCGTTGCGATAAGCGGTACGCTTCAACAAAAAAGAAAGAGCATAAAAAGCGTGTGTACGCTTATGGGTATCGCGGTAGCGATAATCCTTTTATAGAAAGGGCGAAAAATTTGGGAATTTCCTTGATACTTAAAATAGCGGGAATCGGAATCGTTGCAAGCGTCGCTTGCCAGATATTGCAAAAAAGCGGCCGCGACGAGCAGGCGACCTTCGTTACCGTCGCAGGCGTTGTTGTAGTTATGCTTTTGTTGGCAAACGAAATAAGCGGACTGTTTTCGACGCTCAGGAGCGTTTTCGGGTTGTGAACATCGTAACGGTTTGCGCCTTCGGAATCGTTTCGGCGTGCATTATCGGTTTGGTGCGCATTCTTCGTCCCGAGCTTGCCGCTCTTGCGGCGGCTGTCGTCGGGGCGGTGATTTTGACCTTTGTCGTGTCGGCGGTCGCGCCCTTCGTTTCGTTTATTAAGGGTATATCGACGGAAAGCGGAATTCAAAACTATTTCGCGCTTATGCTGAAATCGCTCGCCATATCCTTTTGCTGTAAGGTGTCCTCGGAAATATGCCGCGATTGCGGTGAAAATTCGCTCGCATCACGTATCGAGCTTGCCGGAAAGGTATCGATAGTGCTGATAAGCCTGCCTGTCGTTCAACAACTGTTAGATATCGCAAAGGATATGATGGGATGAAAAAAATCTTTACCGCGCTTGTCACGATCTTGCTGTCTTTGACGTTTTTTACTGTACAGGCAAGCGCATATTCAAACGAAACCGAGCAATCGATCGCCGATGAGGCGGGCACCGACAAATTGGAAAGCGAGTTTTTAAGCGAGGACGAGCTTAACGGCGACAAAAACATAAATATCTTCGAAAAGGCATTTTCGATAATAATCTCCTCCTTTCAAAAAAACGGCTATTCGGCATTAGGCTCGTTCGGTGCGGTGCTTGCCGTGATCGTTCTTGCCGCCGCAATGCATTCGCTTAAATTCGGCGAAAGCCAAACGCTCGAAACGGCGGTGTCGTATATTTCGATACTTGTGCTGTCGGGTGTGACCTACGGTCTGCTTTACAACCTTTTCGTCGTCGTTATCGCCTCGATGGAGTCGTTAACGCTTGCGATGAGTACACTTATGCCGATAATGGCAGCCCTGCATGCGGCAGGCGGAACTGCCGTCACGGGTGCGGCGACGGGTGCGGGACTAACGATGTTTCTGTCGGCGGTTTCGATAATATGCGGCAAGGTGTTGCTTCCGTTGGTGAGGATAGCTTTTGCGCTTTGCATCGTCGGCGCAATACCGGGGAGCATTAATCTCAGTGCGGTTACCAATCTCGTGAAAAATACCGCAACAACGCTTATGGCATTCGTTTTCGGGCTTTTGGGCTTTACGCTTTATATGCAAAGCACCGTCGCGGCGGCAAGTGATAACTACATAACCCGAAGCGTGCGCTTTGCTTCGGGCGTTTTCGTGCCCGTGATAGGCTCGATGCTCGGTGATGCCTCGCGCACGGTAATCGCTTCCGCTTCGGTGGTAAAGGGCACCGTCGGAGCATCGGGCGTGGTGATCATACTCTCGGCGGTGCTTCCGCCGTTGATAATCGTAGCGCTTCACAAGCTGTTGCTTCTATCCTGTGCAATAATTGCGAAAACCCTGTCGGTAGAGCGTGAAAGCGCGTTCCTTTATGATATGTGCGGAATAATCAACGTGCTTTTGGCGCTTGTTGCAGGCGCAGGCGCGGTTTGTATTATCGCAATGGCGGTGTTCGTAAGATCGGGGGTCGGGGGATGAGCGGATATTTTTACACGCTTCTCGTTGCATCGGTCTGCGGCTCGGTTTGTATGATGCTTGCCTGGGGCGGCTTTGAAAAATACATCAAGTATATCGCATCGTTGGTTTGCGTTGCATTGCTGATATCTCCTCTGCGCGAGATAGACGTAAGCTCGTTCGTTTCGGAGTCTTTTGAGTATTCGGGGGACGAAAGCGACTCGTCGATGAAGGATATGTATGCCGTTTCCGAGCAGATGACCGAGCAGAACGCCGAGAAATATATATGCGATATTGTTTTTGCGAAATTTGGAATAAATGCGGTATCCGCAGACATAAAGATAGAGTGGGGAAAAACCGAAGCGGTGATAAACGGCATCGATCTGGTCTTGAACGAAAACGATATGAACGAGGCAGATAATATAAAAAAATATCTCTTTTCGGCATTAGGGGGTGAGGTGAGGGTAATTGAAGAGCAATGATATTATTGAAAAGATCAAAAAGCTTTTTGATAAAAAAGGCTTCGGCTTTGTTTTCCTTGCCTTGATAGCAGGAGTTGCATTGCTGCTGATCCCGTCTGACAGTAGGGAAGCAACGCCGTTGGACGAAAATAAAACGCTCACCTCGTTTGAATATTGCACTATGCTTGAGCAAAAGGCAAAAAGTCTTATTTGTGAATTGCCCGAAATAGACGATTGCGAGGTGTTTATAACGCTCGATAAGGGTTATCGCTATATATATGCCACCGACCAGCACGTAAAGGAGTCGGGCGAGAATAAGGAAACCGACAAAACGATAGTTCTGGCACAGGGCGACGGTGGAGAAGAACCGATAATCATCGAGGAGGTAATGCCCTGCGTTGCAGGTGTTGCCGTGGTGTGCAAGGGTGTAAGTTATCAAACGCAATATAGAATAATCGAGCTTATGTGTGCTCTTTTCGATATAAAAAGCAACCGTATAAGTATACAAACATAAAATTAATGTCATATATGGAGGACCGAAATGGATATCAAACAACAGTTTTCGCGTATTAAAGAAAAGGTAAAAAAGGTCGATTGGAAAAAGATGATCGGCACGAAATCGTTTCTCACGGTGGGGTGTATTATGCTTATCGGTGTTGCGGTGCTCGTAAGCTCGCTTGCAGGTTCTGCGAATTCAAACGAGCCCGTTGACAGCGGCGACCGCCTTCTCGGCAATGCATTGCTCGTTGACACGAGCGTGAATGCCGATGCAACGCTTGACACAAGCTCTCCGACCGATTCCGACGTAAACGCTTCCCCCGAAACCGCCGAGGATTTCTTTGCAATGGCGATAATCAACCGCACGCAGGTGCGCGATTCCGCACTTGAGGTTCTGCGCGAGATTGCCGAAAATCCCGACAGCCTTCCCGATGCAAAAGAAGATGCGCTTGAATCTATCGCAGAAATCGCCGACGATATGTCTGCCGAAGCGAATATCGAAACGCTTGTTAAGGCAAAGGGTATCGGCGACTGCGTTGCCGTTATCAGCGGCGATAATTGCTCGGTAATCGTCAATCAAAAGAATCTGCTCCCCGACGAGCTTACCCAAATAACCGACATCGTATTCGAGCAAGCAGGCATCCCCGTCGCGAACATAACAGTAGTTGAAGCAAAGAAGTGATAAACGCCGTAGGGGCGATTTACGAATCGCCCGAAAAGCTTAACAGTTTAAACGAACCAAAAAAGAGCAGACTTTTAATTAAAAAGTCTGCTCTTTTGCTTGTTGCGGGGTTATTCCTCAAGCTCGTCGATTCTGCTTTCAAGGTCGGATATCATATCTTCGAGGTCGTCGGTCATCGATTCGACGTCATCAAGTTGTTCTTCGATGTTTTTAAGGCGATTCAATATCTCCTTGAGAATTGCATTGTCGGGGGTGTCGTATTCGGGATAAAGCTCCTTGCGCGCGAGGTCTGCCCATTTAATGATCTCGGGCCAGTCGCGAACGTCGGATTCCTGAAGCTTTATATCGAATTCTTCCTCGAATCTTAATCTCGCACGCAAAAGCGATGGATTTTCGGTCGAATTGTTGATTGCAGAATCGATTTTGTTCCAAACACCGCTTGCGTTCTGCGGAATTTCGGGGCAAGCGCCCATTTGGTTATTACCCTTGTAAATAAGTCCGTTATCTGCCAAATAATTCGCCATTTCGGGCGTGAATTTCATAAGAAAATCCTGCAATACGTACAAATCAAGCTCACTTCTGTCGGCGCGCTCCTTGATTCCGCTTTCGAGAATCGATGAATCGCAGTTTCCGTAATAAATCATAATGTCGCGCCACGCCTGCGCGTTGTTTTTAAAATAGTCGGCATAGCCGAGGAAGAGCTTTGAAACGTTCCGTCTGCCGAGCAAGCCCCACCAACCGCCGAACGAACCCGTTCCCTTGCGAACCGCAAATTTAATGCCCTGATGCACCAAAACCTCGGAGGGAAATTCGGTTATAATGCTTTTCCAAACGTTCCAGGTGTCGTATATTGCGACCATGTGGTCAAACATATCGTTGATAAATTCGAGATCCTTGCAAAGAACCAACAGCTTGCCGGCTCTTAAATATTTTTCATTTTTCTGCCGCCAATCGGCAGTCGTATCGGCAGACGAAATATATTCAACGACAGCACTTTGAAGAGTCGGCTCGTCAACGTATTTCGCGAGCGAAACGTCGCCGCTTGCGAGCATTTGCTTGCCTATACGACCGAGATATTCTTCACTTGCAAAGCGGAAAAGCATCGTTGCCGCCGAGGTCCCTTTTTCGGCGACGATCGTGTCGATTGCGAGAGCAAGCGTTTCCTTCGACATATTGGGCGCCAACGCATAAATCTCGCCAACGCGCGTCTTGTCGATAAGCGCAAAATATGCCTCGTCTGCAGAGCTGTTCGTCGCGGGAGAAGTGCTCGTTTGGTTTTCGTACAGGGTATTAATAAGCTCGTCTGCGGGCGTGTCGATAGCAAGTGCGATATCGCCGATTTTGCTTATTTCGGGCATTGCCTCGGCGCGTTCCCATTTGCTTACCGCTTGGTGCGAAACGCCCACAAGGTCGGCAAGCTGGTCTTGCGTTAATCCCTTTGCCCTTCTTTTCACAGAAAGCAGATCGGCAAATTTTTTCATATTGAACATTTTGTTACCTCCGTTTAATAAAGCGTGAGGAAGGCCTTTCCATGCATTAAGTGTAGCCTAAAAAGTGTTAAAAAGCAATAAACTTGTGATAGAAAACGCAAAAATGAGGTTGCAAATTTTGCAACCTCGGGTAGAAACGGCGCCGACCTCGCTTTGCTCACGTCAAAAACTCACGTTTTTAGGAATATGTGCTTGCTCGGTTTGATGATTAAAATAATTTATTATGAAAAGTTTTGGGGAGAGAGCACGAGAGAGGGGCTTTTTTAAAAGCTCCTCTCTCGCATTTACACACAAATAATTACTTATCCAAATAAGCGTTTGCCGCGAGTGCTGCGGTTGCGCCGTCTGCGATAGCGGTCGCAATTTGGCGAACGCCTTTAGTGCGGCAGTCACCTGCAACGAAAACACCGTCTGTTGCGGTAAGGCATTTTTCGTCGGAAACGATATAACCCCATTTATCGCGCTCTGCGATACCTTCGGCGATAGCGGTGTCGGGTGCAAGACCGATAGCAACGAAAACACCCTCGAAATCGAGCTTGGTTTCAAGCCCGTCGGAAACGCGTTTTGTCATAATACCCGTAAGCTCGCCGTTTTCCGAAAGAAATTCGGTTACAACGGTGCCGAAAATGGCGCTTACGTTGGGCTTTGCCATAAGCGCTTCCGCAAGACGGCTTTCGCCGGTGAAGCTGTCGAGGTTTTGAATAACGGTTACGCTTTCGCAAAGGTCGGAAAGCAGGATAGCTTCCTGAAGCGCCGAATTGCCGCCTCCGATAACCGCAACCTTTTTGCCTGCGTGGAATGCGCCGTCGCAAACCGCGCAGAAGGAAATGCCGTTGCCGACAAGGTCGGTTTCGCCCTTAACACCAAGCAAACGGTGCTTTGCGCCCGTTGCGATGATGATCGCCTTTGCCGAATGCTCGCCGCAATCGGTTTTAACGGTTTTTGTGCCGTCGGGGTTGACGGTTATAGCTTCAACCTCTTCAAGCTCTACCTCGGCGCCCTGTGCGAGTGCCTGCTCAACAAGACTGTCGGCAAGCTCGGTGCCCGAAACAGAGATGAATCCGGGGTAGTTTTCAATCTTCGGGGAGAAGGTCATCTGTCCGCCGAAGCTTGTTTTTTCAAGAATAAGAACGCTTTTGTTAGCGCGGAGCGCGTAAATTGCGGCGGTCAGACCGGCAGGTCCTGCGCCGATTATAATTATATCGTGCATTATTTGCTTCCTTTCGGGCTTCGTTTTTGGGCTAAACCGAAATATCTATCGTGCTTTTTGCCTTGGGCAGTAGGTTTCTGCAGCTCCAAGCCAAAAATCCCGATTTATCTCCAAAAACGCGCGCCATTTATGTAAGAATAGTTTATAAAACAGCAAACGGTATAAAAACTGTCGCAAGGGATACTCGCGACAGTTTTTGTTTTGCTAAAGTTTTTGGGACTTTCTGTTGGGGGTGATTTTTTAGGGGTTATCAGTTTCCGAGGTACTTTTTAATGTTGGAAACGTTAACGATCTTTTCGTTGCCGACTACAAGCGTGGGCGCCTGCTTAAGACCAAGCTGCTTTGCAAGCTCGGGTTCGTCCTCAACGTATACCTTGCGGTAGCTTACGTTTGCCTTGTCGAGAAGCGATGCGGCAATACGGCAGTTGGGGCAGGTTTTGGTTGCGAAAAGAATAGTTTCGTCGATGCTTGCACAGCAATCGCAAGCTTCTTCCTTCTTTGCGGAATCAACCTTTACGTCGGTCTTGTTAAGAACGTCGTAAACTACGCGATCCTTGTATTCCTGACTCTTACCGTCGTTCCAGTTTTGAACGGGGCGGTAGTAACCGGTGATACGGCTGTAAACCTCTGCGGTTGCGCCGCATTCGGGGCAGGTGTAGTGCTCGCCTGCGATATAGCCGTGGTTCTTACATACCGAATAGGTGGGAGAAAGGGTGTAGTAGGGAAGCTTGTGGTTTTCCGCGATCTTGCGAACGAGAGTAGCTGCGGACTTCCAATCGGGAAGCTTTTCACCGAGGAACGCGTGGAATACGGTGCCCGAGGTGTAAAGGGTCTGAAGCTCATCCTGAACCGCAAGTGCTTCGAAGATATCGTCGGTATAGCCAACGGGAAGATTCGAGGAGTTGGTGTAATAGGGAGTGCCGTTTTCGTTTGCGGTGACGATGCCGGGGTAACGGCTGACGTCGTGCTTAGCAAGACGGTATGCGGTAGATTCTGCAGGGGTAGCTTCGAGGTTATAAAGGTCGCCGTATTTTTCCTGATAGTCGGAAAGTCTTTCGCGCATGTGGTTAAGAACACGCTTCGAAAATTCTTGTGTTTCTTCGCTGGTCATATCCTTGCGAATCCACTTTGCGTTAAGACCCGCTTCGTTCATACCGACAAGACCGAGAGTGGAGAAGTGGTTATCGAAGGTGCCGAGGTAACGCTTGGTGTAGGGGTAAAGACCTTCCTCAAGGAGCTTGGTGATAATGGTTCTCTTAACCTTGAGCGATCTTGCAGCAACGTCCATAAGGTGATCAAGACGCTTCATGAAGTCTTCTTCGTTTTCGGAAAGATATGCAAGACGGGGCATATTAAGAGTAACAACGCCGACAGAACCGGTGCTTTCGCCGCTACCGAAGAAGCCACCCGACTTCTTACGAAGCTCACGGAGGTCAAGACGGAGTCTGCAGCACATCGAACGAACGTCGCTGGGCTCCATATCGCTGTTGATGTAGTTCGAGAAGTAGGGAGTACCGTATTTGCTGGTCATTTCGAAAAGAAGCTTGTTGTTTTCGGTTTCCGACCAGTCGAAATCTGCGGTGATGGAGTAGGTGGGGATAGGATATTGGAAGCCGCGGCCGTTTGCATCGCCTTCGATCATGATTTCAAGGAATGCCTTGTTGATCATATCCATTTCGGCTTTACAATCCTTATACTTGAAGTCCATTTCCTTACCGCCAACGATACAGTTGAGCTCGGCAAGGTCGTTAGGTACTGTCCAGTCAAGGGTGATGTTCGAGAAGGGTGCTTGGGTACCCCAACGAGAGGGAGTATTTACACCGTAAATGAAGGATTCGATGCACTTCTTAACCTGATCGTAGGTGAGGTTATCAACCTTTACGAAGGGAGCAAGATAGGTATCGAAGGACGAGAACGCCTGCGCGCCTGCCCATTCGTTTTGCATAATGCCCAAGAAGTTAACCATTTGGTTACAAAGGGTTGCAAGGTGGCTTGCAGGGGAAGAGGTAATCTTGCCGGGAACGCCGCCCAAGCCTTCTTGGATAAGCTGCTTAAGCGACCAACCTGCGCAGTAGCCGGTGAGCATCGAAAGGTCGTGAATGTGAATATCGCAGTTGTTGTGTGCGTTTGCGATCTCATCATCGTAAATTTCGGAAAGCCAGTAATGTGCGGTGATAGCGCCGGAGTTGGAAAGAATAAGTCCGCCTACCGAATAGGTGACGGTAGAATTTTCCTTAACGCGCCAGTCGACGTTCTTAACGTATTTATCAACCAATGCCTTATAGTCAAGCATGGTGGATTTCATGTTACGAAGCTTTTCTCTTTGACGGCGGTAAAGGATGTAAGCCTTTGCTACGTCGGCATAGCCTGCTTGTGCAAGGACGCTTTCCGCGCTGTCCTGAATATCTTCAACTGCGATAAGTCCGTCCTTGATCTTGCCTTCGAAATCCGAGGTAACTTTGAGTGCGAGGAAATCGATAACACTGGGATGTGTGGGTCTTTCGCATGCTTCGAAAGCTTTTTCGAGAGCAGCGGCGATCTTTTTGATGTCAAATTCGGCTGTTTTGCCGTTGCGTTTTACAACCTGATACATGATCTGTTACCTTTCTATAGTTAAGTTTTTATTATTTTTATATTAAACCCGTAAGATTTACGGGATTGCTTGCGCGTCGGCTGGCAAGATAGAGCATAACATAATCTTGCGCTCTTGTCTATAGAAAAACACAAGATATTGTGGTTTTGTTACTTTGCACAATATCTTGTGTTCATTTTGGATATTTTTCCACGGGCTATAATAACACGTTAAAACGGTACTAAATCCCCCTTGCCGCGGCGGACGGGACGTTTTTCCTTACTGCCGCAAGCAGTTTTTCGGTTTCTTCTGCGTTAAAAGCTTCAAAACCGGTCTTTATCAAATCGCCCGAGTCGATAAACTGCTGAATGAAATAACGCTTCGCGCCCGATATCCAAACGCCTATCTTTTCAAAGTCGGACACAATATGTAGTCCCTTGACCGCCGTCGTGCGGAATTCGTAATCGATGCCCGAATTCATAATAAGCCCGACGCTTTCCTTTGCGGCGGTTATATCAATGCCGTCGATACCGACAGCTTTTGCATATCCTTCGGGCGAGGATTTGATATCCATTGCTATATAATCTACCAAGCCTCTGTCGATGACTTCTTTTAAACGCTCGGGGTAAAATCCGTTTGTGTCGAGCTTTATTTTATATCCGAAGCTCTTAAGAAATTTAATGAATTCGATTACATCCTTTTGTGCCAACGGCTCGCCGCCCGTAAGGCAGACACCGTCAAGGATGCCCTTGCGCTTTTGTAAAAATGCGCCAAGCTCCTCTTGACTTATTATATTTTCGGGTTTACGGACAACAAGCCCTGCGTTGTGGCAAAACGGACAGCGAAGATTGCAGCCGTGCGCGAAGACCGTGCAGGCGACAAGTCCGGGGTAGTCAAGCAGAGTGGTTTTTTGTAATCCTTCTATTATCATATATACCTCTGTAATTCGTTATAAGCCTTGATATATTATATAACGGGGAAAAGAAAATTTCAACATCATCTTGAAAAGCGGATAAAAATATTGTATTATTTTATCAGTAAAGAAGGACGGAGAAGATGATGGATTACATAACCAAGGATAAAATAAAGCGCGGTGTGAAGATGTCGGTCTTGATAGCGGTGATCGGCTTTATCGTTACGGGTATTGTGCTGTTCTCCACGGTTATCTACCGACGTACCGAATGGAACGATTTTTTGATAGATTTTGCAGGCTCGGTTTATGAATCGAAGGAGGCACGTGCCGAAAGAGATGATGGCAACGTAAGATTAAGCAACCATAACAAGCGAAGCCTTTTCAATCTGCTTACGACCGGAAGCTTCGTTACGGATCTGTTTCGCCCCGACGATATAACCGATCAAATTTTCGTTTATTTTGATAACGGAAGCAAAATGGAGATCTGCGGCACCGAGGAGGGCTTCGTTTGGATCGAAATGTATTGTGCAAACGGGGAGGAATATAAATTCCTGCTCGGCAAGAGCGTAAGGTTTTCGAATATCGACGGAATAACCTCGGTAGAGGGCGGCGCAGTCGCCAACGAACCGTGGATAGATAATGAATAAAGCGAAGGGGCAGGAATAAACCTGCCCCTTTTTATTTAAGGAAAAGACACTTGAACAGCTCGCCCAAAACCGAGATATATGAAACCTCGTCAACCGAATTTTCGGTATATATCGGCGCGCGCCCGATTTCTTCTCCGTTTCGGTAATATGCTACATACCCTACCTCTGTACCCTCGGAAACGGGCGCTTGCAAATTCTCGCTGACGAAGTGCTTTGCCTCGGTTTGGTTGTTTCCGCCCTTTTCGATAAGTATATTTATCGGCTCGGTCTTGATATTAACGCTTTTTTCGACTCCGCGCGCAACGCTTATCGGCTCAAGCACAGGTGCTTCGGGTGTAAGGATAGAATAGTTCGCAAAGCCGTAATCGAGCAAGCCCTTTGCGGCGGCAAATCGCTTGTCACTCGTTTCGGCGCCCAAAACAACGGCAATGAGGTGCATTCCGTCACGCTTTGCAGTGCCCGAAAGACAATATTTCGCCTCGCCCGTGAATCCGGTCTTCATACCCGTTGCGCCCTTGTAAAATCGGATAAGCTTGTTTGTGTTGGCAAGACCGAATTTTCCGTCGCGTATCGTGTCCATCCAAATTCCCGTGTATTTGAAAACAAGCTCGTGCTTCATCAGCTCACGCGTGATGAGGGCGATATCATAGGCGCAGGAGTAATGGTTTTCAACGGGTAATCCGTTCGTGTTGACGAAATTGCTGTTTTCGCATCCGAGCTCCTTCGCACGCGCGTTCATTGCGGAGATAAAAGCCGCCTCGCTTCCGCAGATATGCTCGCCCAATGCAACCGTCGCGTCATTCGCCGAAACGACGATGACCGATTTAAGCAGATCCTCGACGCTCATCGTTTCGCCCGGCTCCAAAAACACCTGCGAGCCGCCCATACCTGCCGCATATTCCGAAACGGTAACGCTGTCTTGGAGGTTGATTTTGCCCTCGTCTATCGCTTCAACGACGAGCAAGGTGCTTATGACCTTTGTTACCGATGCGATGGGAAGATGCTCGTATTCGTTTTCGGCGAAAAGCACCTTGCCGGTCGAATATTCCATAAGCAAAAGCGCCTTTGCATCGCCGTTGCTTACGTATTCCGCGCTTGCGGGGGCAAACCAATAATCGCCAAAATCAACGTCGTAAGGGTAAACCTTTGCGGTTTCGGTCGCGCTTGCGTTTTGCGAGGATAAAATTAAAAGAACAATAATAATCGCCAAAAACAGTTTTTTCATAAAAGGAATCTCTCTTTCATAACGCTCTTTCGGTTAATTATATTCGCCGAAAAGGTAACATATTACCGCCCGAAGCGAGTAGAAAAACGAAAATTTTATCGAAAAAAGTTTGAAAATTCTATTGTAATTCAAGCGATGAACTGCTATAATATTTCATCATAATTTTTGTTAGCAAATAATTGGAGGATAAAAGCAATGCAAAACAACCTTCGCCCCGAATCTATGGCTCGTATCACCGATTTTGAACTTGCCAACGCCTTTATCGACGAGCAGATCGCCGAAATACGCGCGCAGGTTGGAGATAAAAAGGTGCTTTTGGCGCTTTCAGGTGGTGTTGACTCGTCGGTCGTTGCCGCGCTTTTGGTAAAAGCTATCGGCAAACAGCTCGTTTGCGTTCACGTTAACCACGGCCTTATGCGTAAGGATGAATCCGAAAACGTTATTAAGGTATTTAAGGATGAGCTTGATGCAAACCTTATCTACGTCGATGCAACCGACCGCTTCCTTGATCTTTTGAACGGCGTTTCCGACCCCGAAAGCAAGAGAAAGATCATCGGCGCCGAATTTATCAACGTTTTTGCCGATGAAGCAAGAAAGCTTGAAGGCATTTCCTATCTCGCACAGGGAACCATTTATCCCGATATCCTCGAAAGCATTAAGCAAGCAGAAGGCAAAAAGGCAGTTAAATCGCACCACAACGTTGGCGGCTTGCCTGAAGACCTTAATTTTGAGCTTGTTGAACCGATAAAATTACTCTTTAAGGACGAGGTTCGCGTTGTCGGCGAAGCGCTCGGACTCCCCCACGCAATGGTTTACCGTCAACCGTTCCCCGGTCCCGGACTCGGTGTTCGTTGTCTTGGCGCTATCACTCGCGACAGATTGAACGCATTGCGCGAAGCTGATGCTATCTTGCGTGAAGAATTCGATATTAACGGCCTTGCGGAAAAGGTTTGGCAGTATTTCGTCGTTATTCCCGACATCAAATGGGTCGGCGTTAAGGACGACAGCCGTTACGAGGGTTGGCCCGCAATCATCCGCGCAGTCAATACCGTCGATGCAATGACCGCTTCGATCGAGGAAATACCTTATGCAGTGCTCCACAAGATCACCGCGCGTATCACCAACGAGGTAGAAGGTATCAACCGCGTTCTCTACGACCTCACACCTAAGCCCTCGGGCACGATAGAGTGGGAATGATTTTGCTTCGCAAAATCAGTTATGATTGCCCTTCGGGCAAGTTATAAGTTATAAACGGCTCCGCCGTGTTATGATTTGCCTTGCGGCAAAGTTGTCTTTCATTGGGCAATCATATCATAACATTTGGCGGAGCCAAATTTATAACTCTAAACTCATAACTAAAAAGTTTTAAAAGGTGATTTTAAGGCTGACAGCATTTTGAGAGATAAATCCAAAGTTTTTGCCAAAGATATCGTTTTTCTTTGTCGAAAACCGAAACAAAACGGTGTAGAAGCCGCATTGATAATACCGATTGGCGTTTTTGCAAAATTTACCGAAAGGGGCGGCGAATATGTATAAAAAGGTTTATATTGAAATCACCAATATATGTAATATGAATTGCTCCTTTTGTCACGGGCATAAAAGGAAGCCGAGGCGGATGACCGCCGACGAATTTTCGCTTGTTCTCGACAAGATAAGCGGACAGACGGAATATATCTATTACCATTTAATGGGCGAGCCGCTGACTCATCCCGATTTACCCGATTTCATTAAAACTGCGGGTGAGCGCGGATTTAAGTCGATCATCACCACCAACGGAACTCTTTTGAGCAAACACGGCGAGAAGCTTCTTTCTGCAGGTGTGCATAAGGTCAACATTTCGCTTCACAGCTTTGAAAAGGGAAGCGACGAGGATCACGCGAGGTATGTTAAGGACCTTGCGGAATTTGCGAAAAAAGCGGCGGAATGTGGCGTTATAACCGTTTTTCGGCTTTGGAACAAGGGCTTTGACGGCGGCAAAAACGAAGCGTCGATCGAGCTTCTTAAGGAACACATTTCCGGCGAGTGGGCAGAGAACACACGCGGTATAAGAATAAGAGAAAAGCTTTATTTGGAATACGGCGACCGCTTTGAATGGCCCGACAGTGATGCGGAAATAAAGGGCGAAAGGTTTTTTTGTTACGGTCTTAAGGATCAGTTCGGTATCCTTGCCGACGGAACGGTCGTGCCCTGTTGTCTTGACAGCGACGGCGTTATTAAGCTCGGCAACGTTTTTAACGAGGATATCGAAGCCGTGCTTAATTCCGAGCGCGCGGTGAATATCGTCAACGGCTTCAAATGCGGTCGTGCGCATGAAGACTTATGCCGTCGGTGCGGATATGCCCAAAGATTCGTTTGATTTTTAAAGAAAAGAGAAAACCTCAATGCTGTTTTGCGGCATTGAGGTTTATTTTATATATTTATCTTGTATTCGCCGTCGATAAGGACGTAATTGACGTTATGCTTTTTTGCAAGAGCGAGAATGTTTGCGTTATCCTCCAAAACCGATTCCTTTGTACACCAGGAATCGTCAAGACGGTTTTCGATAACGCTTGCATATTTCTTAACGTCATCAAAATGGTCGTTGATATATTTTTCGCTCATCACAAGGCAGTAATATTTGATATCCTTCAGATAATCGGCATCAAAATCCTTTTCCCAATCAAAGGGGACATAACAGCCCTCGACGATAAGATTCTGACTGTTTTCGATGGCGGTCTTTATCATTTCGCGGACTATCGGCCACAAATAATCGGTCAGCTTATCATCATCCATCGGAGTAAGATCCGTGTTTCCGCTGCGGATCAAGCCCATTTTCAAATGATCTATCGAAAAATAGGGGTATTTATATTTTTCAAGCAATTTCTGAGCAAGATTCGTCTTTCCGACGTGCGAAGCTCCCGTAATTAAAATGATCATAGCATACTCCTTTCGGTCTATGGCTTAATTATAACCGTAAAAACTATAAAAATCAAGCAAAAACAGACGGTGAATAAAAACACGGACTTGAAATTTTTTTGTATATGTGTTAAAGTAATACAGATAAAAGCAACGGAGGCTGGGTTTTATGAAGATAACGAAAATTCTGTGTCTTATATTATGCTTTTGTATGCTGACGGTTCTTGTTGCCTGCTCGGAAAGCACGGAAACCGAAAGCGTTGCCGAGTCTTTGGCAACAGACGAAAACGTTTCCTATTCCGAGTATCAGAACGAAAAGGGCGAATATATTGCAAAAACAAGCGGTAAAAGATATGACGGTCAGACGATAACCTTTCTGACCTGCGGCGAAAAGCTGATCTATGAATCCGAAATTGTTGAAAATATTCAAACCTACGAGGACGGCGCCGATTGCACCTATCCGCAAATCATCAATGATGATCTTCGTATCCGTGCGGAAACGCTTGAGCGCGAGCTTGGCTTGAAGCTTGAAGAAATACAGCTTCACAGTCCCGTTCGCAAGAACGGCGAAATGCTTCAGGCGGTAATTCGCGGAAATATGAGCTCAACGCTCGAATATCAGGTCATCGTGCCCTGCCTTTACGACGGTGCTTCGCTTGCCGCGCAGGGACATCTTCACAATCTGCTCGGTATCGACGGATTGCAAATGGATGCGCCTTGGTGGAACAAGGAATTTAACGAAAGCATGACCTATGCGAATCAACTTTATTTTTCGATAGGCGATATCGGTCTTGTAAACAAGGCGAATACCGCGGCGCTGTTTTTCAATTTTGACCTTTGGAAAAAGCACGGTCTTACTGAAAAATACGGTGGCACTCCTTACGAGCTCGTTGAAAACGGAAAATGGACGACCGATTTGGTTTTCGAAGCCGCTCGCGCAATGAAAAAGGATATTACGAACGACGGCATCGTTGATTATAAGGACGAATACGGTTGGAGCGGTCAGCTTGACGATATGTGGAGCATCTTCTTCGGCTCGGGCGAAAAGATCGCAAGCGCCGATAAGGACGGATATCCTACGATAACGATGTATAACGAGCGAAGCGCAAAGGTTATGGAGCGCTTGCAGGAGTTTTTGCAAAGCGAAGAACACGTTTCGGCAAACGATTATTTCAACGTTACCGAAAGCCCTGTCGATCTCACGCGTGAAGCTTTTATAAGCGGACGCGCTCTGTTCTTTAATGACGTTGTCGGTACCGTAGCTCTGCTCGGCAATATGGAACAGCATTTCGGCGTTGTTCCCGAACCGAAGTACGACGAAAATCAAGACGATTATTATTCACTCGTTAACCCTTGGGGCTCGACCTGCTTTGCGGTCCCCACAAGCGTACCGACAGAACAGCTGACGATGGTTGCAGATGCGTTGAACGTGCTTGGCGCAAGCTCGAAAAACACCATCGCCAAGGATTATCAGGAAGTTGTTCTTTCGTATATGAAAACGCGCGACGATGAATCTGCGAAAATGATAAACGATTACATTCTTCCCACGCGCGCCTGCGACGTAGGTATGGTTTATCAGTGGGGCGGCTTGGACATTTTGCTTCAGGAAATGGCGGCAAAGCCTATCGGCTCCTTCTCGTCACAATTCGATTCGAAAAAAGCAAGCGCGGAATTGGCTTTGGACAAAACCGTTGATTTTTATAAAGAAAACGAGGGTAAATAAGCGAAGTATAATTCTTTGCGAGTACAAAATGGTAAGAAACAGGATATTATGCTCGACAGGCGCGCTTATCGGACGCCCAAACGGCAGAGATTTTACACTTTTGAAAAAATGTGTCGACGCGCTCAGCTGCGACGGGTTTGAGTTTATGATGTACGGCTCGTGGCACGACCGTGTTGATGAGCTGAAACGCTTTTTGAAAACCCTTAATACCTCATTTCCCGTATTTCACGTTGAAAAAGACGTCGGAAACCTTATAAGCAGAAACGAAGAGGGCGACGTTGAAAACGCAATATCGGTTTTTGAAAAGAATTGCTTGCTTGCACGCGACATCGGTTCGGAAGCTTTGGTGCTTCATCTGTGGGGCGGAATCGATTCGGATAAAGATATATACAACAATATAAGCGTGTATAAGCGTCTGCGCGAAATCGCAGAAAGCTTCGGGTTGCTTCTTACGGTAGAAAACGTTGTTTGTAACCATTCCGACCCGACGAGCAATCTTTCAAGGCTTGTTTACGAATATCCCGATGCGAAATTTACGTTCGATACGAAAATGTCGGAGTTTCACGGTCAGACGGAGCTGCTTTACAAAGAAGAAAACGAATGGCTGTTTTCGGGAATAAGACATATGCATATACACGACTATAACGGCGGATATATGGATTGGGGCAATCTTAAAACCCTGCATATAGGCGAAGGTAAGGTCGATTTCTTAACGCTTTTCAAATTTTTGAAATCGAAGGAATATAAGTTTGATTTCACCGTAGAAGCAACGTCATTTGACCAAAACGGTGAAATAGATTTCGATTCTTTGAACAAAACCTTCGCGAAAATACGCAAATATTTGGCGTGAAACAAAAAAAGAAGGGTAAAGGCTGGTTCTCATAAGGATATTAAAACCCCGACAGATATTTAAGTCTGTCGGGGTTGTTTTATTCTATTCGACAAATTGGAATTTGTATTACTTTATTGGGATTAGAATTATATGTTTTTCTCCTTTGAAATCGCCAATGATTTTTCCGCCATTTTTCATCATAATCTTTATGGTTGCTATATTGGTTTTAAAAGGAAAACATTTTATTTCATTATATCCAAGCTCTTTACACTTCTTTAGCAATTCTTGAAATAAAATATTTCCATAACCTTTTCCACGATATTCTTTTGAAATTCCATATCCCAAATTTCCTGCTCCAACAACGGTTTCTAAATATACATCTGACGAGTGTCTTACTCTTCCATATCCAACAGGAATGTCATCAATGTATAAAATGTATGTTGTATATCCTATCCAGCCATCAGGCAAGCCGATGCCCTTAGAATGATTCTCTACTTCTTGCAGCCAGTTTTTATATTCTGTATAGGTTAAATCATATGCAGGATTCGTAAATCCATTATCTACTTTAAGGATACCTTGCAACATTTCATATTCTTGTAGTCCCATATCAATATTAATATGTTTTAATGCAATTTTCATTATCATCACCTCACCAACAAATTCTTATTTATCGAACTGATTCAAAAGAACCGGCATCGCATTTGTAAGCACAAATGATTTATTGGGATATGCCCAAACCCATTTTATTATAACATATCAGTCGATATTATTCAAGTTGTATTCCGACTTTGTCGGAGTGATATTATTGCAAAGCAATAGTGTTATTGAAGCATATCGGCTTCAGTGTTATTTTATTCGCCTTAAACTGCCGTAGGCAATATAACTATGCGAAGCATAATAAAACTGCGAAGCAATACCACTCGCCGAGGAAAACGAGGCGAATAAAACTGCGAGACTTCCTTACGGGAAGTCTCGCAAGCCCCTTCTTTTTTTGCTTTGAATTTAGTTTTCTGAAATAACTACCTCTCGAAAATCGTAATCTTTAAGGTATTCGTCAAAATATTTATCCTCTGTCAAATGCACGATACGATAGGTATATCCGTCAACTTTGTTTATGTCGATAAGCTCGTTTATCATATCTGCGGTCATATATCCGATAATTGGATGCTGCCAAAGAACCGCATCACTCGGAAACGCATTTACGACGTGTGAATAACTCCAAAAATGCTCGTAATTCGGGATCATTCCAATATCAAGCAACCTCTTTGCGCCCTCGATATGATCGATAAGACATTCTTGTTTGGTCGGTATCGGTAAGGTCATGGTTGTATTTACGTCGCACGAACGTAAAGCGACGTAAAACCAGACGTCATCGTTACCCAGATTTTCCTCCACAAGCTTTTCCAGATTGCATTTCTTATCTCCGTCGGTCTCGTATACTAAACCGAAATGGATAGACGGATACATGCGAGTAAAGTAGCTTTCTTTTTTGATTATTGACGGAGTATTATAAATAACGTTTTTTGGTGCTTCGTATTCGGGGAATTCCAATTGGGAAATTAAAGCTTCAAAAGCAGCGCTTTCCTCGTCAACGCTTGAGGCATCTTCGGTGTGGGAGCTTTCTTCTTCAGAGGAAGATGCTTCTTCGGAAACATCTGATATAATGCTTTCGGAGCTTTCACTTAAAGATTCGTTAACTTTGCTATCGTTCGAGACAGTGTTTTCCTCTTTGCAACCGCAAAATAAGATGAGAACAAATAAAACGGCAAGCATTAAAGAGAAAATTTTTTTCATCGCGAAGCCCTCCTTTTCTAATCTTCGTATTCATACCAAGCTACGGAATACAAAACCTCATAATGATCTTCATAAGGCAATACTTTGGTAACCCTAACAACATATTCTTCATTTGGCATTTGTATAAAAGTTATGCGTTCTACATTGTTTTTCGTAGTATTACTACTTACAATAGCTAAGCCCCCCTCCCTATAAGTAATATATCATACGAACTATATATTTGCAACATTTTTTTGATTATCACGAAAAGAGATTGACAAGAAGCAAAAAGCGTAATCAAAAGGGAAAATAATATAATCTGTTCTTTTTTCATTGACTTATAGCGAATAAGCATTTATAATAAGCGTAACTAAAATAGGATTTAACAAGGAGAACTATTATGAAAATAGGTGTATGTGTAAGCTACGGCGATATCGAAACCATGCCCGCAAAATTTCAAACCTTGCGTGAGCAGGGCTTTGACAACTGTCAGCTCATTTCGTGGAGTCCCGCAAGATGGACCGACGAAAACGCAGAAAAGCTCAATGAAATGCTCGCGGAATACGGCGTGACCGTTTCGGCGTTCTGGTGCGGTTGGGAAGGTCCCTGCACTTGGAACTTCTATGAGGGTCAGAAAAATCTCGGCCTTGTACCTCCCGAATATCGAGAAATGCGCATTAAGAACCTTTGCGACGGTGCGGATTTTGCTAAAAAGCTCGGCGTTCAAAACGTGGTTACCCACATGGGCTTTATCCCCGAAAACCCCAACGATCCCGAATTTGTTCCCTTCTGTGAAGCGGTAAAGCGCGTTGCCGACCATCTTAAGGAAAACGATCAGTGGTTGCTTTTCGAAACCGGTCAGGAAACTCCCGTAACGATGCTCCGTTGCTTTGAAACCGCGGGTGCGGACAATTTGGGCGTTAACCTCGATACCGCAAACCTTATTCTCTACGGCAGAGCAAACCCCGTTGACGCGTTGGACGTTTTCGGCAAATACGTTCGTAACCTCCACGCGAAGGATGGCTTGTACCCCGTAAACGGACACGATCTTGGCCACGAAACCGCTATCGGTCAGGGTAAGGTCGATTTCTACGGTGTTATCAAGGGCCTTCACGAATACGGCTATACCGGATATATCACCATTGAGCGCGAAATTACCGGTGAACAGCAGGCAAAGGACATCCTCGCCGCGAAGGAATATCTTGCAAGCATCGTTAAGGAAGTAACCGGCAAGGACGCTGAATAATTAAGATTTCAAGTGAGTGATATTATGCGTTTTACAAAAATGCATGGCTTGGGCAACGATTATCTTTACTTTTTCGGTGAAGTCCCCGATGACGTTGTCGAGCTGACGAAAAAGCTTTCCGACCGCCACTTCGGTGTCGGCTCGGACGGTACCGTGTTTATAACCAAATCGGATAATGCCGATTTCGGAATGCGTATTTTCAACGCAGACGGAAGCGAAGCGATGATGTGCGGAAACGGTATCCGCTGTGTCGGTAAATTCGTTTACGATAAAGGACATACCCAAAAGACCGAAATCACCGTC